>CAZWKM010000237.1:0-3827 GCA_964634165.1 uncultured Pirellulales bacterium
ATCGAGAACGACCCTGATGTGATTTTTGCAGAGAATTTTGAAGAGGGTTCTTTGGAGGCCGTAAAATCACGATGGGAAAGTGTAAAGAGCATCGAAATTATGTCACTTTCGAGGGATGTGCCTCCGGGCAGTGCCGGCAAACATTCGCTTTTGATGACCCATATCGGTGGCAAAGGGACAGGCGGACATTTGTACAGGCGTCTTTTGCCAGGATATGAAAAGCTCTATGTTCGTTTTTATGTGAAATTTGACCCGGACTGCTATCCGATACACCATTTTTTCCACGTTGGAGGTTACAATCCTCCAACGCCCTGGCCTCAGGGAGGAGCGGGAGCTCGGCCTATTGGCAGCGAACGATTTACCACCGGAGTTGAGCCGTTCGGCAGGAAATGGCGATGGGATTTCTATTCCTACTGGATGGGTATGAGGTCTTCCCCGGACAACAAATCCTGGGGCCATGACTTCATCAACGACCAGAACCTGAAAGCCGAGCGAGGCAAATGGATATGTGTCGAGTTGATGATGAAAATGAACGACTCCGTTACCGAGCACAATGGCCAACAGGCACTATGGATTGACGGTAAGCCCTGGAGCAAGGATGGCCAGATAATCAGTTACTTTGGCAAAGGATTTCCAAAAGGCAGATGGATATGGGACAGCTTTATCCCGGACCCAAAAGGTAAGCCCTTTGAGGGCTTTCAATGGCGCAGCGTAAAGGAACTGAAGTTGAATTTCCTGTGGGTTCTCCTGTATATCACGAAAGCACCTCCGGGACACATCAGCAAGGTTTGGTTTGATGATATCGTGGTGGCAAAGAAATATATTGGGCCAATAAACCTTGTTCCACCGGCATCGTCAAAATATTGATGATGAGCCCCCAAATTCGTATTTCTGCGACCATTCCGGCTGAAAATCTGAAACAGAATTTTGAGCTGATTGCAAAGCAAGGAAGATGAGGTCTGCGCCGATTGCGACATGTTTGTCAAAGCTCTGACTTTGCCGGGAATCACTCTTCCTGAAACCGTCAATATTCAGTCTTCAATGAGCTATATTCCATTTCAAAAACTCGCGACTCAAACGTTTTTGCCTTCATTCTAATTTTTGCGTGGGACAGGGGTTTCTATTGAACATTTGTATTTCAAATTTCTTTAGGATTTAGAAATTATAATTTAGGATTTATCTCCTATGTGCTCTATACTATCAAAATCCTGTTTATTTGTCGCCTATTACTTGGGAAATCCGGGATAAAGAAAATTTGGTTGTCTCTGGAAAGACAAAAGGTATAATTACAGCTTTGAATGTAAACTCGGTTCGCCGCAATATCAAAACTTATAAGGAGACTAAATGATGATGTCGAATAAGATTTTCAGTTGGTTAGCGACTGCGGTAGTTTGTTCGCTGCTTCTGACAGCAGGCTGTGCCCCTCTCGCCGAAGAAGCCGCCAAACCCGAGGTTGAGCTCAAAAAACCAATACCAGAGGTCACAGTAGCAGAGGCTGTCACCCTGGCGTTGAAGTTCACCCCTCAGGATTCAACAACTTATAAGTTAACGATGGAGGCACAACGGCGCATTGAATGGGAGGGGCCTATGCCCGACGAGGCTGTATTCAAAGGAGGTCAGACCGGCAACAAAATCGAGATGACCTTCACCCGGCAGATACAAAGCGTCGATGACAAGGGCAATGCCGTCGCAGGGATTACAATCGAAGGGCTAAAGTATCTTTCTATAGTTAGAGACAGCACCGCACTGGACTTCGACAGTTCCAGGGAAAAAGACAAAAACAATCCGATGGCCAGGTTAATCGGCCAGAGTTATACCATAGAAATCGCCCCCACAGGTAAAGTTACAAAAGTTATTGACGTAAAACAGGCGCAGGCTGCCGTCAGGGGCAGCTCCTCAGCCAACAAAGCAGCTTTAGCACTGCTTTCCACCGATGCAATTAAGAAACGTCACGGAACCCTGGCTCTGCCGGACGCCGACAAAAACCAATTACGCACAGGTGGCAATTGGAGCAGTATAAAGACCTTTTCCTTTGGTATGATGGGCTCGAAATCCTACGAAAAAATTTATACGCTAAAACAAATCAATGACGCAGACAGTCACCGGATTGCCATCGTCGAGATGAACGCTATTCCCACCTCAGGAGCAGAAGACCAATTAGACAAAGCGGGAGCAGACGGCCTTTCTAAAATGTTCGATAATATCGAAACATATACCGGCCGGCTAAACCTGGATTTGACCGCCGGCAAAATCGAAAAATATCTTGAAAAGCTGCAGTCGGAATGGGTTGCCGTTGACCCATCGGCTGGACAAAAAGACGACAAAGAACCTGCTGCGTTGAAAATGACTGCCATTCGGCTTTACCGACTCGAGAAAATTGATTAAAAACAGTTTATGGTTCGTAGTTTACGAACTCGTTACTACCGGCTATGGACTCATTTTTGAAAGGAGCAAAATTGAAAACTGCACTAACAATCTTCACAGTCGTCGTCCTGAGTGTTCTTGCAGGATGCGCTGACAGGGAAAAAGAGCTGTTAAGGAAGAAAAAAGAACTGTTAAGCGAAGGAAAAGAGTTGTTAACTGTAGATTTCCAGGAGGCTCAGACCCTGCGATATAGGTTTGTCTCCAGCAGGGATATTGGCGTTGATTGGGAGCCGGGAAAAAGCGGACCCAAACCGGATAAGAGCGCGGCCGATAGGTCCTCTGAGTCGATGGATATGGTCGTTGCTTATACGCCCGTTGAAATAGACCCCTACGGCCTTACAACTATCAAGGCAACATGCGAATCAGTGAAAGTCAAGCGAAGCAAAGGCCGACGAAAAGATGCCGTAGAGAGTCTCGCCGGCAAAACTTTCACGTTCACTGTCGACCCCACCGGCAAAATTGAGGACTATTCGCAGTTAAACGAATTAATCAAGAAAATTGGTGAAAAAGCATTTGGAGCAGGTGGAAGGAAAAGGGGAGTTAAAGAACCCGATATGATAGGCGATTTTATTGCCAGCCAGTGGTTCCTGTGGGATTCGGTCTCCAGTATAGAAAAGGCCTCTGAAGGCGTTTCAGTAGGCCAAACCTGGAAGTCCAGGCTTACCATACCTACCCCGATGGTGACGCGAAAAGCAAGAGATGTTACCTATACACTTGATGAAATCCGACAGACCGAAAAGGGGCGGCTCGCCGTAATACGCAGCTCTTATTCACCTGCTGAATCGGTCCCCGCCGGCTGGCCAATACCTTATGTCGGCGCATTCCGGATGAGCGGCACGTTCGGTTTCCTCAGAGGCTATAAGATGCTGAGCTTAGAAGGTCAGGGTGAAGAATTGTTCAATATCGACGCCGGCCGAATAGAACAATACAGTCAGCAGTACCAGACGCAATGGAAGGCATCTTTACCATTTGGTCTCAAAACAGAAGTAAGTCCACGAATAACTATCAAACAAAAATTGACAATGGAACTACAGTGAGCTAAAGTGAGGAGTCTGGAGTTTTGTGAAACTTTAGGCACTTTAGTCACTCCAAACTTTAGGCACTTTTTTTCTATGGAGGTAATTGCAGATTGGAACGCAAAAATCTATGGGCGCCGTGGCGAATCAAATACATTCAGACCTTGAGCCCCGTTAGAAATTCTACAAAGGTCTCTAAAGGGATTTATGAGGATATGGTACAGAAAGGGAAGATTTCTAACGGGGTGAGTGAAGGCGGCGATTGCTTTATCTGCCATAATCTTCAAAACCCGCAGGATGACGACAAGAATCTCGTGCTGTGGCGAACAGATAAAAGCATCGTAATACTAAACCGCTTCCCCTACAACAACGGCCATTTACTGATAG
>CAZWKM010000238.1:0-3824 GCA_964634165.1 uncultured Pirellulales bacterium
TCCAAGGGCCGGACTTTCAGCGCAACGGATGCCGGACCCCATTTGGGAAGCCGGCGAAAGACGGTTTTTTATTAGACGCAGATACCTATGGCACAAGTTAACACTGATAGTTCAATAGTAAGTAACCACGGATTTGGTTTGAGGGGAAAAAGCGGGCAAAAATGAGTAAAAATTGTGAAAAAGTGTAAAAAAATGCGCTTTTTTGCGTGTTTTTGCGCGCTTTTAGTTCATAGTTCGTGGTTCATTGTTCGTTGCTCGATACTTTCGCCTTCGCTGAAGCTACGGCGGACAAGCGATGGTCGATGCCCGCCCTGACACGGTGGGGGGTGGTCAAGGTTGTTACGCCATATAAATTTGCATTTTTTTTGGTTTTTTTTGATTTTTTCAATATTTTCTATTGCAAAGCTCGAAAGATTTTGTGAGAATGAAGTGATGGACCTAACACTCAAACATCCAAGAACGAGTCGTATTCGGGCAAATCTTATCCTTTCTGTTGGTTCAAAAAAGGAAAGGAAAGATGTATGCGCCTGGTATAGCGTTAATGAAGAATGGACGGCAAAAAAGGAGGTTAAAAAAATGAGGAAAATTGCTGCGATAAGCGTTTTAGTCGTGCTGCTCGGCATTACGGGTACTGCTGCGGGGCAAATTATATACGTCGATGCGGATGCCAACGGCCTAAACAACGGCTCATCCTGGACGGATGCCTACAACTACTTGCAGGATGCTTTAGCTGCTGCCTCGAGCGGGGATGAGATATGGGTAGCTGAGGGGATTTATAAGCCAGACCAAGGTATTGGAATTACGCCCGGCGACCGCGACGCCACGTTCCAGCTTATCAATGGGGTAAGTATCAAAGGCGGCTACGCCGGCTACGGCCAGCCAGACCCAAATGCCAGGGATGTCCACGCCTACGAAACCATTCTGAGCGGTGACCTTGATGGTAATGATATCGATGTGAACGATTTGTGGGATTTATGGAATGAACCGACACGGGATGAGAACAGCTACCATGTGGTAACCGGCTATCAAACGGATACAATGGACGCTACAACGGATCTCCTCGACGGCTTCACCATCAGCGGTGGGAACGCCAATGACTCTTCCTATCCAAACAAATACGGCGGAGGCATGTTCTGTAACAGCGATGCAACGCTGGTCAACTGCACGTTCACAGGGAATTCGGCACGAAAGGGCGGCGGGATACTCTGCGGCGCCTCGTGGTGTTGCGCCACATACCCGACGGTCACCAACTGCACATTCATCGGCAACTCAGCCGAAGACGCCGGCGGCATGTTCATCAGCGACAGCGATCCGGTCTTGACAAATTGCGTGTTTATCGGCAACTCGGCGAGTAACGATGGTGGCGCGGTGATGTATTATATGGACAGTATTCCAATCCTGAACAATTGTCTATTCAGCGGAAACCAGGCAGCTCATGATGGGGGAGGGATATTCTTGCTATTCGCCTTCAACATTAACATAACCAATAGCACCTTCGGTTACAATTCTGCCGGTAATCTTGGCGGCGGGATCTATCAATCCGATGCAAGTACTACACCGCAGATCAACAATTGTATTCTCTGGGGTAACTCACCAAGCCAGATATCTCAGGACGATGAGGTTACAGCATCAATCACTTATAGTGATGTTCAGGGCGGCTGGCCGGGCGAGGGTAACATTGATGCAGATCCATGTTTTGTAGAGGCAGGCTATTGGGGTGATGCAAATGATCCTAATATTATAGTTGAGACAAATGACGCCAATGCGGTCTGGGTTGAGGGCGACTATCACCTGAAGAGTGAAGGTTTGCGGTGGAATGCAAAGTGGAAAGAATGGGACTTTGACCGTGTAACCAGTCCGTGTATTGACGCGGGTAATCCGGGTTGTCCATTGGGTGATGAATTATTAACTGTGCCGGATGACCCGTATAATGAATGGGGCGAAAACTTGCGGATTAATATGGGCTCTTACGGCGGCACGGCCGAGGCAAGTATGCCGCCTTATGATTGGGCTATACTGGCTGATTTGACTAACGATGGGATTGTTAATTTGAAAGATTTTGCAGGTCAAGCTCAATACTGGATGATAACGAAGAGCAAGCAACCGGGCGATTTGAACCGCGACGGAACAGTAAATATGACCGATCTTGCCCTGTTTGTACAGGATTGGCTTATCGAGACAAGCTGGCACTAATTTTTCAGATTAAAGCCAAGACAACCTTGGCGATTTGGAGGTGAAACTATGAAGTTATTAAATATGAAAATATTGATTTTGCTGATGGCGTTGGTGGTTTGGCTGGCTGGGGGCTGGTTCAGCCTTTGGTCAAGGTCCAGCTAACGGCACGCCTGAAGGGAGAGCTTTAGAACTTAAGGATTTGTTAGGGTCGATTGAGGGTGTGGCCAAGGAAGCCCCACGGATTTTCAAGGCGCCAGAGGGGTATTTACGTTTTGTCGGTGCGCCACCTTCGACGGATTTTACAGTTGAGATCGCTTCGCGACGGTGTTTAGAATAGATTCCTCGGCTTCGCTCGGGATGACGGTTGTGATGCCTTCGGCTTCGCTCGGAATGACTTCAAGTAGTTTTGAGTTTTTAGTTTTTAGTTTTGAGTTGAAGAGATTCCCGCTCCGTCTAAAGCCGGATTCCGTCCAATCCGTCCAGGGGCCGGACTTTCAGCGTTACACGGAATGACCCCATTAGAGTAGGCGACACTCTAAGCAATGGGGCAGGCAAGGGGGCAGTTTAGGATTGCACTGCTCTGCGAAGTCGCTACCTACATCACCTCGGTGGGGCAAGCCCCACCCTACACCTTCAAGTAGTTTTGAGTTTTTAGTGTTGAGTTTTGAGTTGAAGCGATTCCCGCTCCGTCTAAAGCCGGATTCCGTCCAGGGGCCGGACTTTCAGCGTTACACGGAATGACCCCATTAGAGTGGATCCCCGACTACAGCATTCGGGGACAGGCGACACTCTAAACAATGGGGCAGACGGGTGGCCCGGCTTCGCGTTAGCTACGCCGCGGCAGGCGGGGCTGTGGTTTTTGGGCAGCTACGTGGGGTTGGCCTACATTTGGGCGGCACATAACGGCAAAAGGGGGATTCGGGGGTCAGTTACGATTTACAATTTTCGATTTGCGATTTGGTATTTTGGAAGTTAAACACCCCCAAACAAGCCTTCGACGAACTCATGCCAAGGTTTGAGGGTGCCACCCGGGCCGCTCCTACATTCGGGTGATGCATAACAGTAAATTCGAAATCCGAAATTCTCCGCAGTCTGCTTGTCCGCTTGGGGATGCCTTACGGCAGGGACGCCTTGCGGCGGACACCTTGCGGTGGAAACAAATTCGAATGCGGATACGCACGCTTCTCCGTAAGGAGTCCCAAGGACTGGCAGGCGTAACCAAAATGCAAAATTCAAAACGAATTAGCCACGGATTTATTTCGTATTGCGTATGTCGTATATCGTATGTCGGGAAAGTGAAAAACTAAAAGCTAAAAATGCAAAATTACAGTGCAAAATTTAAAAATAACCGTAGATTTTGTTGATTGCGCAGGAAAGTTGGTCACGTATTTATTTCGTATTGCGTATGTCGTATATCGTATGTCGGGAAAGTGAAAAACTAAAAGCTAAAAATGCAAAATTACAGTGCAAAATTTAAAAATAACCGTAGATTTTGTTGATTGCGCAGGAAAGTTGGTCACGTATTTATTTCGTATTGCGTATGTCGTATATCGTATGTCGGGAAAGTGAAAAACTAAAAGCTAAAAATGCAAAATTACAGTGCAAAATTTAAAAATAACCGTAGATTTTGTTGATTGCGCAGGAAAGTT
>CAZWKM010000239.1:0-3823 GCA_964634165.1 uncultured Pirellulales bacterium
CAAGCATCCCGTAGCTGGTAAAAAGCACAAACGCCCGCCCTTTAGTTTGCAGTATATATTTTTTTACCTTCTCGGCCGCGGCTTCGATAAAAGCCGATTCGTTCGGGTTCGGCAGGTCCTTTTCGATATAAATCGTAACCTGCTTTTCATAATCGAACGGCGAGCCGAGGCGGAGAGCGCCAAAATCATCAAGACCGATTCGGCCGGCAAAGAAATTAAAGCCGCTCCTCTCCGTCCCTGCCCCGCTGCTCAAAGTTGCGCTTGTCAGTATCACCGATTCATATTTATCGAACAAACACCTTTTCACATCAGGCCCGACATTCACCGCCGCACTTCTCAAGCGAACGGTTGCCCTTCTGCCCCCGTCAACCTCTACCCAGTAAACATAATCCGCCTGCTTCTGTGTCAAAAACCAATCCAAATCCTGTGCCAGCGCCGCGCATCGGTCGATGAATCGCCCAATCTCAAATTTTTCATCAACGCCTTTTGTTTGCTTTACCAGCTTAGCCAATTCCAATCGTAAATCCTTCAGATGACCTCCGATACTGTCATCGACAAAATTCACATAACATCTGCCGTTGGTCTCGTCTTTTGTCTTTTCATACCAGTCACGAATCCGCTTAAAGAACGCCCTCGCCTCCCTGGTTATTCGACCGACCATATCAATCGCCTTCTCTGCATTCGCGGCCGAACCTATGTAAGTTAGAAGTCCTTTATGTATCCGCGGATTGAAAAGGCCGTCGAGCAGAAACTTGACTCTGTGATTGCTGATATTTATTCCGAAATGGTCTTCAGCCACGTGCTCGATATTCTGTGCCTCATCGATTATCACATAGCTATAATCCGGAAGGACCGATGCTCCCTGCTCTTTCAGAGCAAGGTCGCTGAACATCAGCGCGTGATTAGCCACAATAATATCGGCGCTCTCCAGGCGCCGCCTGGCCTGCCGGTAGAAGCAGCCGCGAAAATGCGGGCACTTCCTGCCCCGGCAGTTGCCGTGCTCACTCTTAACCGCGTCCCAGATGTTACTCTTTGGCACAAATGGAATGTCACTCAGCGAGCCGTCTTTTGTTTGACTGGCCCAGTTACTTATCGTAGCAAGTTGCGAGCCGGCCTCATCGAACAGTAATCTTTGCATGCGCATCGCAAATTCAAGCCGGCGTTTGCACAGGTAATTACCCCTTCCCTTCGCCAGAACCCAATTAATTGATAATTGATTATTGATTATCGATTTCTCTGCGCTCTCGGCGGTCTCTGCGGTTAATCGTTTAACCAAAAACGGAATGTCCTTGCTTGTCAACTGTTCCTGCAGCGTGATGGTAAAAGTGCTGATTAAGACCTTGCCTGCCCCGTTAGAATTCTTCGCTTTTTGTCTCCTGTTGCCATTTGTAGAATTTCTAACGGGGCCTGCCTTTCGACAGACCAAATCTATAGCCGGGACAAGGTATGCAAAGCTCTTGCCGACACCGGTGCCGGCCTCGACGACCAGATGCCGACCGTCCACAAATGCCTTTTGGACCGCCCGCGCCATCTGCACCTGCTGCGGCCGCTCCTCAAAACCCGCAAACGATTGCGAAATAACCCCGCCCGGCGCAAAAACCTCTTCTATCTCTAAACCTGTATTCTGCTTTATCATTACAAAAAACATTATCCGTTATTCATCACTCATAGCAAGCACCGAATATCAAGAATCGAGCCGTTGTCATTGCGAGCGTCAGCGAAGCAATCTCATCCGTCCGAAAGTCTGAGATTGCCACGGCCACAGGATGTGGCCTCGCAATGACCTGCGAGCATCAAGAATCGAGATTGTAGGGTGGGCTTCAGCCCACCGTTGCTGCTTGAATCGCTCCCGTCATAAAAAAAATAATCGCCATTTTTCTTTGAACCATAGCCCAGACTTGTTATAATAATTTTACATTCGTCTTTTCCGCTCTTATTGAAGGAGAAACAAAATGAAAAGACCAACAATCCTTCAATTGGCAATCCTTGCAGCCCTGGTTCTTACCATTAATCCGGCCTTCGCCGGACGAATCGTTTACGTCGATGACAACGCTGCCGGTAACAATGACGGCTCATCCTGGGCCGATGCCTTCAACTACCTTCAGGACGCCCTCACTGCCGCCTGGAGCGGCGACGAAATCCGTGTCGCCCAGGGCGTTTACAAACCAGATCAGGGAGCCGGAATAACATCCGGCGACCGCACTGCCACATTCCAGCTAAAAAATGGCATAACTCTCAAAGGCGGCTACGCCGGCGAAGGCCAACCAGACCCCAACGCCCGCGACATCGAACTCTACGAAACCATCCTCACCGGCGACCTCAACGGTAACGATGTCGCTGTAAACGATCCTTGTGATTTGCAGCATGAGCCTACCCGAGCAGAGAACAGCTACCACATCGTTCTCAGTAGCGCGGCCGGGCCAAACACGGTACTTGAGGGATTCACGATTATGGATGGTAAGGCCGTCGGTTCTTATCCGGGTAATGAAGGTGCCGGGATGTACAATGAGGGAGGAAGCCCCACAATAGTTAATTGCACCTTCTACAGAAACTCGGCTGAAGGCTGTGGGGGTGGAATATGCGATAGAAACAGCAGTCCGACATTGACTAATTGCTGGTTTGAGTTCAATGCAGCCGGCAACCAAGGTGGCGGGATGGTAAGTGTCGGGGGGTCCCACTCCAGCGAGCCCAGGGTGTGCAACCCGAGATTGACCAACTGCATATTCAGAAACAACTCGGCTGGCTACCGCGGGGGTGGCATGCTTATCACTTTGAGCAACGCAATGCTGGTAAATTGTGCATTCATTGCCAACTCAGCAGAAAGTACCGGTGGTGCATTTGTGAACTTCCACCGTTCACCGACCTTAGTTAATTGCATTATTCTCGGAAATACAGCGCGTCACTGTGGTGGTTTGATAAGTTATTCTCCGGGCGCGACACTAGTCAACTGTATCCTTTGGTCCAACCACGACAGCAGCGGCCAAGAGCAATCTGCTCAGATCAGCCACGAGTATTTGCACACAAAAGTCGCCGTGAACTACTCTTGCATCCGGGGCTGGACAGGTACTTTAGGCGGTACCGGCAACATCGGCGCCGACCCGTGCTTCGTTTCGCCTGGATATTGGGATGCCAACGGGGTGTGGATTGATGGCGACTACCATTTACTGCCCGGTTCGCCCTGCATTGATGCCGGTGACCCGAATTATATAGCCGAACCCAACGGGACGGATTTAGACGGCAAGCCGCGCATAATCGGCGGCCGAATCGATATGGGAGCTTACGAGTCGCCGATACCGGCCGAGGCCAGCATTGTCCCCCGTACTATAAATCTGGCCAGCAAAGGCAGATGGATTACGTGCTATATCTGGCTCCCGGAAGATTACAACGTTGCTGATATTGACCCCAACACTGTTTTTCTTCAGCGCGAAATTCAAGCCGAGTTGTTCAAGGTCGAAGAACAACAGCAGGTTGCCATAGCGAGATTCAGCCGCTCAGACGTTCAGGCCATTCTCAACGCCGGCGAAATTGAGCTGACAATCACCGGTCAATTGAACGACGGAACCGTCTTTGAGGGTACAGATATAATCAAAGTAATAGATAAAGCCGGCAAAAAGTAACCCGGCCTATTTAATCGCGTCTTGATTTCCCGCCACAGCACTGTCAATAGCTTTTTTAAGCGCGATTACAGCCGGCGAGTCAGGCAGCTTTTCATAAGCCGCGTCAATCGCTTCTTTGGCCCGTTGGAGTCTGCCCATCTGGTAATAAACATAGCCCAACAAAAACTGCAGCTCAGGCGCATCGCTTATCTGGAGCCACTGCTTAA
>CAZWKM010000240.1:0-3818 GCA_964634165.1 uncultured Pirellulales bacterium
AGTTTGTTAAATTTATGGAGTTCACAGTAGCAATGAGTAATCAGAAAATAAAAAAAGGGGCCCCGCTTTGCGGGAACCGAATAGACAGACGTAGTTTCCTGCGTTCCACCGCTGTGGCTGGGGCGGGGCTGGCATTGTCGCCGATGGCTCTGGGACAAACAGGCGGCAAAAAAGCAGATGATATAAACGTGGCCTTGCTCGGCGCGGGAGCTCAGGGACAGGTCTTAATGACCGCCTGCCTGAAGATACCCGGGATTCGTTTTAAGGCGGTCTGTGACATCTGGACGGCTTACAACCAAAGACGAGTTTCGCGACTGTTGGACAGATATGGGCACAAGCTGAATACTTATGTGGACTACCAGGAAATGCTCGATAAGGAAAAGGACCTCGACGCGGTGATAATTGCCACGCCTGATTTCTGGCACGCTGACCACGCCGTTGCGTGTCTGAAAGCGGGGCTGCACGTCTATTGCGAAAAAGAGATGTCCAATACTCTCGAAGGCGCCAGAAGGATAGTGCAGGCCGCAAAGGAAACCGACAAGCTGCTGCAGATTGGCCATCAGCGCCGCAGCAATCCGCGGTATATACACTGCTACGAGAAGCTTATAAAAGAAGCGAAGCTACTGGGCAGAATTACCACGATAAACGGACAGTGGAACCGCAGCAAGGCGGCGTGCCAAGACCTGCCCTGGCCGAAAAAAGCCCCTATTGACCAGGCCACCCTTGAAAAGTATGGTTTCGAGTCGATGGAGCAGTTCAGGAACTGGCGGTGGTATAAGGGACTGGGAGGCGGCCCCATTGTGGACCTCGGCTCACACCAGATTGATATTTATAGCTGGTTCCTCGACACAAATCCCAAATCCATTATAGCCAGCGGCGGTATCGACTACTGGAAGGAGCACGAGTGGTATGACAATGTCATGGCCATTTATGAGTATGAAACCAGGCAGGGAGCCGTCAGAGCGTTTTATCAAACGATAACCACCAACAGCAGCCAGGGATATTTTGAAACCTTTATGGGCGACGAGGGCACACTGGCTATATCGGAGGCCTCCGGCAGAAGCGCTGTCTACCGCGAACCATCAGTGCCTGAGTGGGACAAATGGGTCAAGCTGAAATACCTGAGCGAATCTGCCAAGAAGGAAGAAAAGTCCGAAAGCGGCGCAGTGCTGGATGTGCGTGAAACGGTGCCGGTGGCGAAGTATGATTTGCCGGTGAGAATGGATAAGCTGTACCATCAGCCGCACCTGGAGAACTTCTTTGACGCTATTCGCGGCAAGGCGAAACTCAACTGCCCCGCCGAAATCGGATACGAAACGGCTGTTACCGTATTGAAGGTCAATGAAGCGGTGGAAACCGCCCGGAAGCTCGACTTCAAGCCCGAGGATTTTGCTTAATCGGGTAAGGAAATGAACGATGGAGAATAAGGAGAACAAGGAAGTAACCCGGCGGAAGTTTATGCGCGACAGCGCAATGGTCGCAGCGGGATTGGGTTCTGTTATTGGCGGATGCAAGGGCAAGGAAGAAGAAAAGGAACCGAATACCGTTAAATCCGGTGCTCCAGAGGCGCCACAAAAGAAAGAAGACCCACAGGTGCTGGATTCGGTAGCTTCCGACGAGACCGGCGGAGGCAAGGTGGATGACATCAACGTGGCCCTTATTGGCCTGGGGGTACAGTGCGAACGGCTGATGGGAGCCATTCTTGGTAAGAAGACAGACCACCAGAAAGGTATCGAAGGCATTCGGCTCAAGGCGGTATGCGATATCTTTCCATATCGCCTGAAATACATTTCAAGGCACCTCAAAAGAGGCTACAAACACGATGCCAATCCATACGAAAGCTACGAGGAGATGCTTGCCAAAGAGAAGGACCTTGATGCGGCGATTATCGCCACACCGGACTGGCTGCATGCCCCGATGACCATTGCCTGCCTCAAAGCGGGACTGCACGTGTATTGCGAAAAGGAAATGTCGAATAAGCTGGAAGAGGCCAGGAAGATGGTGCAAACGGCCCAGGAGACGGGAAAACTCTTGCAGATTGGCCACCAGCGCAGGAGTAATCCGCGGTACCAGGTCGCCGAGCAGCTGATACGCAAGCACAAACTTCTGGGCAAAATAAAGAACATTAACGCCCAGTGGAACCGAAGCGTGGAGAAACATAATGTCCTTCTACCAGCCAAGAAGATATGGATGGATAAAGCAGCTCTGGAGCAATACGGTTACGGCTCAATGAATGAGCTGAAGAACTGGCGCTGGTATAAGAAGTTCGGCGGCGGCCCACTGGGTGACCTGGGGTCGCATCAGATAGATATCTTCAGTTGGTTCCTCGGCGATGTGAAGCCAACGTCGGTTTTGGCCAGCGGCGGCAACGATTACTACAAATACGAACACAATGAGAACGTGATGGCAATCTATGATTATCAAACCGAGGATGGCAGCGTGCGGGCGTTCTACCAGGTTCTTAACACCACCGGCTGGGGTACTTACGGTACATACTATGAAACCTTTATGGGCGACATCGGTTCGCTGTTGATATCGGAGTATGCCACCGAGAAGAATAACGGCTGGGCTTTCCTGGAGCACTACGTCGAGGAGACGGACGACGCGGTGCTAAAAAACGCGGTGCTAAAAAGATGGAATGATTGCATCAGGAATAAGTTAATCGGCGGCGAGTACGAGATACCTGAAGAGGTAAAGGACGCAAGTATTCTGAAAATTGGGGCCTCTGTCCCAAATCGTAAAGCATTCCATTACCATCCGCTTTTGCGCAAGTGTACCGAGCACGTTCATCAGCCCCACCTGAAAAACTTCTTCGATGCCATTCGGGGCAAGGCCGAGCTGGACTGTCCGGGTGAAGTCGGATACGAGACGGCGGTTGCGGTGCTTAAGGCCAACGAAGCCATAGAGGAGGGTAAGAAACTTAATTTCAAGCCGGAGGATTTTGAGGTTTAGATTAAGATTTCACGTAATCAGTTTGCACAATGTCTTTATTTAATATTCATACATAGAGAAAAGGATTGATAGTACGTTGAGAAAAGGATTGACAGTACGTTGAGAAAAGGATTGATAGTAACAACCGTTTGCTGTGGGCTGGTATTGGTCTTGCCCGCTCATGCTGCTGGGGAACTCCTGGGGGACGGCGACGATGGCAACCGGACAACTCCGGTGCATCTAATTCCACTCTATGACGACGATGGAATAAAAATAAGGGCCGGCGATGAGTCCGACTCGGGCGGACAGCCTTTTTCCCTGCGCCAAACCTGCGACAAGTGTCATACCTACAAAACTATTAGTGGGGGCTGGCATTTTAATTCAGCGGACCCGAATGTTCCGGCAGGACGTCCGGGCGAGCCCTGGGTGTTGGTGGATTCTGAGACCCGCACGGTGATACCCGTTTCGGGCCGGGGTTGGCCGGGTACATTTAAGCCGGCAGAGATCGGTATCACCCCCTGGCGGTTTCTAAAACACTTCAGCACCCATATGCCCGGCGGCAACTATGGCGAAATACCCGATGATAAAGATATGCAGGCAATTCTCAAAGGGGAGGTTGCCGGCAGCTATGAAATCAACTGCCTGACCTGCCATAACGCCGACCGCAGCCAGGACCAAAGCGACGCTGCGCTGCAGGCGGTCCTGCAAAACTACAAATGGGTGCCCACCGGAAGCTGCGGCTTTGCGGAGGTAAAGGGCGCCGTTGCATCCCTGTCGGAACTCTTTGACCCTGAGTTAGATGAACTCCCAATAACCGTCAGCTATAATAAGAGCAGGTTTAATCAAGCCGATGAAGTATTCATCGATATCGTTCGCAGGCCGCCGGC
>CAZWKM010000241.1:0-3798 GCA_964634165.1 uncultured Pirellulales bacterium
CCAACCGCTTTGGCCTGGACTTGTACCTCTGCCCCGGCCTGTTTCACAGCTTCGCAGAAAAGCTCGTACAATTTGGGCGAGCCCTTCGCTGCACAACCCGGGCCAGTACAGACATGTACCGACTTTGTAGAGGGGTCGCGGCGGCTGAGCAGTTCTTCCCGCATACGTTCCAGATCCGCAAGGCTGCTGAGTTGCCCATTGCCAAGCACAGTCATGCGCTACCCTCCTTCTCGGCAGCTATCTTATCCGCAGAAAGTCCATAAAGTACTTCAATAGCTGACTCAGGGGTCACACCATGATAATATTTCCCGTCCACGAGCATAACCGGCGCCACTGCACAGGCGCCTACGCAGTTGACGGCGTTAAAGCTGAATAGGCGGTCGCGGGTCGTACCGCCCGGCTCAACTCGGAATTCCCGGATGATGGCCTCGGAAATGCTTCCTGCGCCCTTGAGGTAGCAAACCGTACCCAGGCAAAGTGTTACCTCGTGCGCACCCTTTGGCGCCAGCCGGAACGATGAATAGAAAGTCACCACGGCGTACAGGCGGCTCAGCGGCACTCCAAGCCGTTGCCCCAGACACCGCAGGTAGTCCGCAGGCAGATACCCACATTCGGCCTGAATGTCCTGCATCATGGGTATGAGCATCCCAACCTCTCCATCGTAGAGCTCAACTATCTGTTCTATGAGCTTATGCTCTTCGGTCATGTTCGCTATTACCTCATCGGCTGGTTATCAAAAATAAACGAATAACTGTATGGCAAGACAAATCTATTGTCAATGTATAATTTGCCTGTGTTTCAAGATTTTATCCGGCCTGTGGCTAAATGGTCTCGACAGTTACCTCCTTGCCTCTTTTCCGGAGTTCCTCCGCAATCGCCCGCACTACAGTCAGCTTCATCACCAGTTGTCCGGGTAGGTCTGGATTTTGATGGGCCGGGTTCACGCCCAGACCCACCATGAAATGGATGTGGTCGACATCCAGACATAAGCGGACTAATGCCGAGGCCCCGTCTGTATCAAACTTTACACTGTCCTTATTGGCACCAGAATGGAGCAGGTCATTGACCCGCGTAAGGGTCAGAATCCCCTCCGTCGCCAGGTCAACACCTTCTATCCGGGCTGATGGGGGCACATCCGGCTTCATCGTGCTCAGATCAACTTCCAATGGCTTAGCGCCCAGATGACGGGCGACAATTTTTGCCGTGGTTCCCCCGCAAACCGCAAGAAACCCGGGACGTTGTGTGAACTTGGCGACGACTGCTTTGTCGGCGTTTCTGTCGACCGGGGGGCCCGTGAACACGGTGGCAGTAAGCTTGTGTCGAACCTTTATGACGGCCACACTCACATCGTCCCCGGGCTTGCCACAATACAGGTCCCAAACGGCCTGCGTAAGCTTATCGGCGAGCTCCTGTGCGGAAAGCTCCGGGTGACAGTGTTCCTCAAGGAACCGCGCTATCTGGTCCAATCCCCATCCGAGAGGATAGAGTCCCCCTATGCCGGCGTTAACCACACCATCGGAGACAAAGACGACCCAATCCCCGGTTTTCAGTTTGAGTTCCGATTCACGAATGGTCTTGCCTTCAATTTCCCGTTCCTCGTACGGTACGGGGACAGATTTTCGCTGTCGCAGCAGAATAACCGGCGGCGTGTCGAACTCCACTACTCGCGCCCGTCCCTCGGAGAAAAATTTTCCGATGGCAAAGGTGCTGTAGGCGAGCTTTCGGACCTCGCATACCGGCAGCGTCTTACTCAACGTCTCCACCACTTCGTTCAGGGGTAGCTCATTTTCCATCAGGTGCATAACTATCCGCGTCGTCAGGATGGATAAAATATTAGCTTTGACTCCGCTTCCCAATCCGTCAGAAAGCGCAAGCATGACGGAATCGGCATGACGGGCAATAGCTACGTTGTCGCCGCAGAGTTCTTCGCCGTGTTTTTCGAGCTGTTTGGTGCCCCACTCGTAAAAAAACCTCATCACTGACCTTCTTCCTGATAGAGGGACATAAGTTTCATCACAAGCACCTTCGTCTCCGCTGTTGTCTCACCCAGGAGTCTCGCTATCTCCTGTGCCGTTTGCATCTGCTGCGAGATAACTTCCTGAGCCCGTTTCAGCGTCTGCGCCTTGAGGTCAAGTAAGTCCTTTCTGGCCTTTTCCTCTTCCGAGATGTCGATGAAGATGCCGCAGTAGAGGTTTTCGCCCTCGATGGGAAAAATGCCCACGCGGAAGCTGACCCCATGCTCAGGAATGCTCTCTTTGACCATCAGCGACCCGCCCGCAGCGATGGCACGTTCGAAGCAGTCAGAGTGGACGAATTTCTTGGCCGCCCCGCCAAGGAGCTTGTCGTTGGCACAATGGAACATAGTTAGGAAGGAGGGATTGACGAAACGGATGCGCGTCTGTTTGTCCACCAGAAGGACCCCGTTAGGCGTGTGCTGTAATATGGCGCTGGTGTGCGTGGCAACCTGGCTTTTGGAAAGTTTCATACTAAATTCTCCCGCCGCCCGGACCCTAAGCAGGCCCCTCATGCGTCTTTTCCTTCAAAGCGTTCAGAACTTTCTTCCGGAACATTTTGGCTCCCTCTTCGGCGCTGGAGCTGCTTAAAATCTCATCGTTGATCTTCCAATTAATTCCCTCGCCGCAGCGCTCCATACAGAACGAGCCTTTCAGCTCGACCATGTCCTCGAGTCCCTTTTTGGTCAGAAACTCGTTGAAGCGGGCTATCATCTCCCGGGCACCCCTGATGTGGCACGAGCTGCCCACACATACGGTTACGGTAATCATCGAATACTCTCTTTATCCTTTTCTTTCTTTTTATCTTTTTGAGTTGCTAAAACAAGTTCCTGGGCCGCGCGCTGGCGCTTGTCGGCTGCCAATTCTTTTTCGTCGACTAATTTCAGCGCTTTCGTGGGACAGGCCTCAACGCAAGCCGGCTCTTGCCCCGCCTTGGCGCGCTCAATGCAAAGGTCGCACTTGACCATAGCTTTGCCGTCGCTGGAAACCTCAATAACGCCGAACGGACAAACGACAAGGCAATACTTGCAGCCGATGCACCTGTCTTGTTCAATCAACACAGGCCCATCAGCTTCCTGTCGATATATCGCCGCCGTCGGGCAAACCGCAATACACGGAGCATCATCACAGTGCCTGCACTGAAGGGGCACTGCAAATTCTCCTGCCGCCTCCACCGTAACCCTACGCTGCGGCCTTGGCGATTCCGCTATCGCCTCTTCAAGTACTTTCGACCTCGAATGCACCAGCGCACATGCCAGTTCACAACTTTTGCAACCCAGACATTTCTCGATATTTACAACAATTACTTTGTCCATCTTCGACTCCGCAATAATAATCGTTAGCCATTGGAAATCAAATCTGTCAACGTATCCTTCGCTTCTCGCAATTGCTCTACAAGTTCGGCATCGGCTTCAATCACCGGCGTACGTCTCAGGTCCGCTTCCTGCACAGACCGACTATACCGAAGACTACCCAGCAGAGCTACATTTTTCAATTGAGATTTTATCACGTCCGTTTGGGCCGTTTCTGTAATCTTGTTCACGATTGCCGCAACGTGTTTTATTCCCAGCTCTTTTCCCATTCGTGCTATATTTATTGCCGTCTCAATGCTCCTGCCGCCGGGTTCAACCACTGCTACGAGTGCGTCAATACCTTGAACGCTTGCTCTGCCCATAAACTCAACGCCGGCAGCCAAATCGACTAAGACCACCTCTTGCCGTTGCAGTATGGTGTGCGTCAGCAATGCCTTCAAAAACGCTCCTTCCGGGCAGGCGCAGCCCGCCCC
>CAZWKM010000242.1:0-3768 GCA_964634165.1 uncultured Pirellulales bacterium
GTTACCGAGGGCGCAGCCGGACCCAAGCAGGCAAAAGAGCAAATTGTGTATTGGACAAGTGAGTTGGATGCCCGATGCCCGATGCCTGATGCCCGTAGAAGGAGAAAATGAGTGGCATATCAGAGTTACAGAGATTTGGATATTTATAAGAAGGATCATAAATTAGCTATAGAGATTCATGAGATGAGTCTAAAGCTGCCTAAGTTTGAGATATATGAGGAAGGAAGTCAGATACGAAAATCGAGCAAGTCTGTCAAGAGTAATATAGTTGAAGGTTTTGGGAGGCGAAGATACAAGCAAGAATTTGTCAAATTTCTTACTTACTCCTTGGCATCTTGTGATGAAACCCAAGGTCATTTAGATACTTTATATGAAACTAAATCACTCAATGACAGAGAGAGGTATGGATATTTTTGCGAAGAATATAACCATCTTGGTAGAATGATAGTCAATTTCATAAAATCTGTGGATTCCGGCCACAAAACTAAAGCAAGTCGTTGATATCGAGCATCGAGTATCGGGTATCGAGTATCGAATATGAGCGAAGACGAAATAACCGCGTGGTTTGCCGGCAAAAGTAAATTAACCGCGGCGGATTTTCCCATCGGCATCGGTGATGATATGGCACAGGTTCAGTTGGGGGACGATACGTGCGTTTTTGTCACCACGGATATGCTGCTGGACGGCGTGCACTTCGACCTGCAACAAGCGACTCTAAAACAAGTGGGATATAAAGCGATGGCGGTGAGTCTGAGCGATTGTGCGGCAATGGCGACAGTGCCCGTTGCTGCGGTTGTATCTGTTGCGCTGCCAGAAGGGTTCAGCGAAGAAGAATTAAAGCAGCTTCATTCGGGGATTACCAGTGCGGGTGAGAAGTTTGGCTGCGCGCTTGTGGGTGGTGATATTACGAGGTGGAATAGTGAAAGTCCGTTTGCAATAAGTGTGGCGATGCTTAGCAGAAGGGCGGGGAATGAGCCCATTAAGCGGTCAGACGCGAAGGTTGGCGATAGTATCTGCGTAACCGGCTCGCTGGGTGGTGCAGGTTGTGGGAGACATCTGGAATTTGAGCCGAGGGTTAAAGAGGCAATAAAAATCGCTCAAATGGTTGCGCTGAATTCAATGATTGATATAAGCGATGGGCTTAGCAGTGATTTGAACCGAATTTGCCGAGAGAGCCGGGTGGGGGCTATTATAGATGCAGAGCAGATTCCGGTATCGGACGAAGCCAAGCAAAGTGAGAATCCATTGAGTTCGGCGTTAAACGACGGCGAAGATTTTGAATTGCTTTTTACGCTTTGCGATAAAGAGTGTCAGAAATTATTAAAGAACTGGGATGGACAGGTGCCGATTACTCGAATCGGCACGGTTACGGAAACTAAAAAAATGCAGATAAAGATGCCCGATGGCCGGATTAGTGATTTGGAAGCCAAAGGGTACGACCACTTTAAATAGCGTATAGCGTATAGCGTATAGACAAACGATTATGGATTTTAATACTATTTCGAATTCGGCGGAGGAGACCATAGAGCTCGGTCGAAAGGTTGGCTCACAATTAAAAGGCGGAGAGGTTATAGCTGTTTGCGGGACATTGGGCAGCGGCAAGACGCATCTGATTAAGGGGATTGCGGCGGGGGCAGGGGCCGGAGACAATAAGCGGGTCAACAGTCCCACGTTCGTTATAGTCAATGAGTATAAAGGGGAGCCCCCCGGCCGGCTGGATATTTACCATATAGATGCCTATCGATTAGGTTCGATTGCCGAGTTTGAGATGCTTGGCTTTGACGATTTTTGCTATCCGCAGTCGGTGGTTCTGATTGAGTGGGCTGATAAAATCGAATCGGCGCTGCGGGCTATAGATTACATTCGGGTAGAGCTTTTTCACGCCGGCGAAACCGAGAGGAAAATACGCATCGAAAATGCACCCGAATACATTGATTATTGACTATTTATAGACTCTTTCGTTCCGTCCAAGGGCCGGACTTTCAGCGCTGCGTTCTTCACAATGAGGGGAGCTACAATCCGAAAATCCGGCCACATTCTATATTTCTCACGTCTGAAAATTTGGCAGTGCAGCGTTTATTTTTTATATTTTGCTTGGACACTTATAGGGCCGCTGTAAAGGGCAACCTGAAGTGTTTTCGGACGTGTGGTTTGGCGTTTTATTGCCGGTCGAGCGTCCGAGCGAAATTCTCGAAGTATTTTTCAAGGGTATTCCTTAAGGTTCTTTAGTAGAGGGGATTTACAGCTCACAGAAAAGTAAAGGTACAGTTAAGTCCTGTTTTGATAAAGTCGATAGATTGAACTGTAACACTTTTGCGTCAGATGTGTGCAATTTCCCTTAGGAAGAGGGGGGAGAAAGATGAGAACGAAAAGGAGCGGTTTTTCATTGATTGAGATTTTGATTGTGATGGGCGTACTTGGTGTTCTTGCAGCTGTGTTTACAATTTAAAAGAGAAAAAGAAACGTAACGTAACTTTAACATTAGTTAGGAAAAGAAAGAGGGCAAAAAAATGAAAGCTAAAAAAGGTTTTACATTGGTGGAAATTCTGATTGTGGTGGTCATCCTTGGCATTCTTGCTGCCATCGTGATTCCTCAGTTTACCAGCGCCAGTACAGAGGCGAGGGAATCGGCTTTGGTCAGTGACCTCCAGGCGATGCGTTCGCAGATTGAGCTTTACAAGATTCAGCACCTCGGTGATGCGTTGCCCGGTGCCGGCACAGCCACCTTTGAGGAAGCTATGGAAGGTTGCACTGACATTCAGGGTGCTGTCGTTGCTGTAGGTACGGCTGGAGCGAAAGGACCTTACATGCAAAAAATTCCCGTGAATCCCTTTAGTACGGCTGATCCTGCCACTAACTTAGTTCGCATTGACGGCGCTGCTGCTGGGGCAAACACGGATCACTGGAGATTTGATACGATCACCGGTGCCTTCCGGGCTGACGACGCTGAAGTGAATCCGACTACCGGCGAGGCGCATAGTGTGTATTAAATGTGACAATCTTTGCCGGGATTATAAAGACGGCAGGCCATGGGTGGTGATTAATTACTAAGGCAAACAAAATGGGCTGACCAGATTTAGGCGATAGCTGAGAACTGGTCAGCCTTTTTGAGGAATATGGGGGGGAGTCCTATGAGCGGTAAGGTTCGCTTTTCGTATGTTGAGGTCCTGGTTATGGCGGTTATATTGGGCGTAGTTGCGAGGACAATTGCTCCGCAGTTCACTGAAGCAGGCGCCGAAACAAAGGTTTCAAAGCTGATTGACGGACTTGAAGTAATGCGTGCTCAGCTCGATTTGTACTGTGTTCAGCACGGAGATTGTCTTCCTCCTGCCGACTCATTCGAAAGTTTCGAAGCCGCTATGACAACAAAGATGGGACAGTATGGTCCGTATGTTAAGAAGATTCCTACGAATCCTTTTAATGACCTTAACACGGTTCGCTTTGACGGCGAACCGGCAGGTGCCAACAAAGCCGGCTGGAGGCTTGATACCGAGAGTGGTTTGTTTCAAGCCGACCATGATACCGGCTATGCGGCTCTGTGAAAAGTCAATGAGCGGTTGTGTAATCAACCGAGAGACGGCAGGCCACTGGTAACGGTGTGGAAGCCGCAGGATTGATAAATTGGCTGACCGTGCTGAGGTGATTGCCGACGTGGGTCAGCCGTTTCGTTTTAATTGATCCCGTCAAACGGCGCCGGATCTTCGATATTGATAATTGATTAATGATTATTTCACTATGAACTACGAACTACGAACTAAACATAAGGGG
>CAZWKM010000243.1:0-3764 GCA_964634165.1 uncultured Pirellulales bacterium
AAATTAAGTGATAATCAAAGGATTAAAACGGTTGAGTACACCGTTGCCTAAGTCAAATCACTGTATTAAGGGAAAAGAAGCCACCTATTTGTTTGTCATTTTTCACTTGAAAGAGCAATAATTTGATTGTATTTTAGGAGAGTACAACAGCGGCTGAGATTACTCTGAACGACGAGAAGTTCGGGATGTTATACGGAAACCATATATACATAGTTATGTTTTAAGGAACGTATGTGTGGAACAAATAATTGAAATATCCAAAGGATTACTAACTCCGCTCATTGCGATTGTGGCTACATATATTGCATGGCAGCAATGGCAAACAAATAGGCAAAAGCTTAATCTTGAAAGATATGACAGAAGGCTTCGTGTCTATGAGCAAGTCCGAAAGATATTGAGCATAATTAGTAGAGATTTAAAGCCAAGCACAGATGACCTACTAAAGTTCCGAACATCTGTTTCAGAAGCCGACTTCTTATTTGGGCCTGAGATACCAGAATATATAGATGAAATATACAAACGTGGTTTGAATTTGTGGCAATGGAATCAACAATACCGAGATTACACTCAAGGCAACTCAAAAGGCTGTGATCACAACAAAGTGGTTGAAGAAATGCATAAAGAATGTACATGGCTCACAGAGCAATTTGAGCCAGCGAAAGAGATGTTTAAGAAATATCTTGATATTAGCAAATGAAAAATTAGGGACGTTTACTATTTTTAGGATTCGTTCATGAGCAGTAGGTCGACCGTAAAGTAGAAAGAGGCCCAAGGTGCAAAGAAGAAAAAGAAAGCTGAAGCTGTAAATAAACAAAAGCAAAAGAACTGAATAAGGTAAAATAAATACGTAAACGTCCCTATTAAAATCTACGGAAGGAGACAACATGGCAATAAATTATCATTTCTTAGGTGACAATTTGAGAGCATTGCTTCCAGATTATATTGAATTCTCTGACATTGAGCAAATTATCGAGACATTTAAGGATAAGGATGTAACACAAATAGCAGAGTATACAAATCTTGTAGCTTGTGACGTTAGAGCTAGATGTAGTACCCTGAATTTCCCACAAGACGAACACGAATATGGTGCTTACAAACCTAGCCGCCACCTTGGTATGGCTACCCGCTATCTAGAAGAAATCAGCCGAGCAATCGAATCAGGAGAATCAGATTACACTACGGATGAGCTTGGTTGGCATGCATTTGGTGCTGTAGTTCAAGCTCTAGCGGGTATTTTACAGCACATAGAAAACGAGAAAGAACAAACTTAACCATTCGCTTCAGGGGTATTAAAGGGGTACGGTACATTTTTCGATGAGTTGTGCTTGCTAATGATAGTAGCGTAGGGTGGGGCTTGCCCCACCTTCAAGAATGTCACGTGCTTTGTTCGGTGGGCTAAAGCCCACCCTACATTACTGCGGAGCTTTGGAACGCAGACATCGGCTGGAATTAAGTATGGTGGCCCCGGAATTAGTAAGTCGTTTCCAAGGGATTACTTATTGACTTCGGGCAAAGGGGTGTTATACTGACACTCGGAGAGGTAAGGAGTTTTATACGGAAACCAAATAAACATAGTTCTGTGAGAGATGACATGATCAAGAATAAACTCACTCTACTTGCCGGCATTCTCATAATGATGATCCAAGTCGTATGGACACCTGCTTTATGGTCAATAATAGAAAATAACGGGCTTCATTGGTGGCTGATTAGACTTCCATTGGTTCTGAGTATGCCGATTGGCATTGGTCTATTTTTATCTTCGATTGAGAACAAAGATGCGTATAGACAAGACTGAACTCCTTGAAGATGTTGCAAGTGGAAAGAGATTGCGGCTGAAATCAATGAAAGAAATTTAAACAGAACCAGGCAATTGAGGGGGCCGCCCAGAGGGAGATTTATTCCTCCTGGGCCTCGAACGACAGCAAGCCATCCCCAAGCTTGTGCCCGCGAAAGCGGGGCTCGGTCTTTATTCAGATGCCTTGGTCCTGGGCTGCTCCGGCAGAGCAAGCGGAGCGATGCGCTTGACCCCGTCGCTGGTCTCGCCGTAGTCAAACTTCAGCTTCAACGGTAATCGCCCGGCCCGTGTTTTGTCTCCGAGTAATCTACTATGCTCCTGCAAAAGAGCCGTATAATCACCCCCCTCAACAGCTCTCTTTATCACCGTTTGTCGCATACCCAAAAGCTTGCTAATACACGATTGCTCTATCTCCACCAGTACCGAAGCCAGTTGATGTTTCTGGGTTGCATTTAGAGAATCCCGCCCCTTAACATATCTCTGGAGCACGTAAGAATATAGCTGCCCGAAGCGGCGGGCAACAGCAGGCTTGTTCACCGCCCCAGAAGATATCTTTTTGTAGAGCAGTCTCAGTATGGCAGCATCCAGAAGTTCGTATTGCACCGTCCAGTCAGCGTATCTTTTCATTCGCATATCAGCTATCTGGCCTAATAAATCCTCGCCTTGCGCAATGTTCACCGCAGCCGCAAATTCAGCCATTAAGCGTATCACCTCAGGACCGGACCCCCCCTTCTTGCTTTCGTAAGAAAGCAGGGGGGGCTCGCCGAGTCGCTCGACGATGAGGCGCGCCAATTTAGAATTGTCCACCCCTGCAGAATTTAATTGCTTTACAATACCGGCGTTAGTAAGAGAATGAACCGCAAGGTAGCGAATAACCGTATTCTTATCCTTCAGCATCCCGATAGCCAAATCTGCCAACCGCACATCGCAAAGACCATCCATCAGAATCAAAAGATTGACCTTTACCTTGAGTTTGCGACTTTCCGACGTTAGTTTCTCGGCGTCTTGAAAGCCTGAAGAGATGTATTTTTGGGCCGATTCGGAAAACTGTTCGGAATATTGGGCTTGAGCGCTCGTTTTGCTCGAGCTGCGTGACAGAATGACCGAACGAATCGTTGCTATAGACGAAAAATCTTTGGTCCTGACCAGTTCTCGCACCGCCTCATTCACGAAATCGTCAATAATCTGAAAATCACTGCTGCCAAGAACCCCCTTATTGCGCACACTGTCAATCGCCCTGGTATCGACGGCCTCAGAACCCGAATACATCGCTAAAACCAAAAATGCCGCCAAAACACCCAAAAACGTCCGTTTACCCCTCATTATTATAAACACCCTCAAAAACAAGCAGATTTCACCCTGGACCTGCGTTCAATATTATCCAGATTAACGTTAACACCGGCTTTTGTCAAGCAAATTCAGACCCCGGCTCGCCCCGTTAGAAGTAAGCCGTCGACTTCTAACAGGGCTCGTCTATTCTACACTCGTCTAACAGGCAACTTTCCTTTATTATATTCGCAAGACTTTCTGTCCATAAAGCACAAAAGCCGGTATAATAATATCCAGAGAACCGATAAGCTTTATTAAGTGGTTTATTTATGGCCGAATCCTCTGCAAAACTTGTTCGCATAGACCCCTTGCGGCTGTATATGGAACGCCACGGCCGGATGGTTACCGACGCAACCATTTTCGCCTCAGAAGCCATCAAGCTCGAACCCGATGCCGTCCGTCAGCTTTACGATGCCGCCTCTCTGCCGCCGGCAAAGAAGGTACTCGCCACTGCCGATATCCACGTCGGCTTTGGCATACCCATCGGCGCCGTGATGGGACTCGACAGCGCCATAATGCCCGCCGCCGTCGGATACGATATAAACTGCGGTATGCGCCTCTTGCGCACACCATTCTCAAGAGGCGACATCGACACCGACAACATCGCTGTCTCTATCGCCCGTGATATTCCGCTCGGCGA
>CAZWKM010000244.1:0-3757 GCA_964634165.1 uncultured Pirellulales bacterium
TGCCGAGGAACTTTCCACAGCAGCCGACTACCCGGAGGTAAATTTCGCGGCTGTCAAGGAGATGTACCGGCAGGTGGGCGATTTGCAGGTGGAGAAAGGCCTGGCTACACGCGGGCTTTTGGTCAGACACCTGGTTTTACCGGAGAACCTGGCGGGGAGCTTTGCGATTATAGACTTTTTAGCAGATGAAATTAGCAGGTCAACTACAATCAACGTAATGGACCAGTATCGACCCTGCTTCAAGGCCTCTGAGCACAGTGGGATAAACCGCCGGCCAACGAAGCAGGAAATTGAATCCGTCCGCCAATACGCGATCAAACAAGGCCTGAACGTCCTTTCGTAGCTCGTGTTTCTTGACTGGTTAAACGGGCATCGGGCATCGAGATCAAGCATCCAGTATCGAATCATTCTTCAGCCCCGTGCTTGCGTAGCAGTTCAATGATTTTTTCATGGCCTTTTTCTTTGGCCTGCCACAACGGAGTCCAGCCTCGGTTGTCTATTGCGTTAACATCGGCGCCGCTGGCAATAGGGGGTCTTGCAACGAACTTGATTGTGATGTACGCCACGCATGAAGCCAGTCCGCTGTAGTCCGGGCAGTCGCGCCGGTTTCTTTCGCTTGATTTAACAGGAACTTTCTATGAATATTATCCTCAATTAGAGCGAGATTCGACGCAGCGGGTACAGTTAACCAACCTTCGTGAACAAATTCGCGCACATCAGGCGGCCAGCTTAAAATTTCCTCTTGCTCTTTTACCCAACCAATAGGGCGACTGCAGACGGTCGCAACTTGCTCGGGGGTCATACCCCCCTCCTTGATCAAAGCTACTACGGCCACAGCCATTTCGATAGGACTCAGGTCTTTTCGGAACAGGTTTTCCGCGAGCGCTACCTCACATATTTCTCGTTGGTCTGTTTGAGTGATACGGACTGCGACTTCCTTGAGCCCAGCTCTTCTGCATGCAGCAAACCTGCGATGACCGGCGATAAGACGATAATGGTCACCGTTAGGGTCAGGAGCCACCACGAGAGGGTTAATGAGGCCAATCCTTTTGATCGATTCAGATAGCTCGGCAATACCTTTATTCTCTCCTTCCAACCGAAGCGGGTTTTCGCCTGCATCTATTTTTTCTAACTCAATCGTAAATTCCTTTGCCTTTAGCATAGTGTCCCCTTATATTTCGATGTTGGCTACAATTAGCTTACGCCAGTTTTTCCAGACACCGTAATAAATCAAGAGTCCTGATGGGGATTGGCCGGGTTCCAGAACACACTCAACGATAATAGGGTCTGTCGGCATTACCATGAGACGCCTTATTATCGTTACTTTGCCATCCTTGATTACACAGGCCCACCGCGTTGCTCTGACTGTTTCAGGACGTTCTACAAAAAGGTCACGAATGTGTTTAGCCACCTGTCTTCTGGTATATTCCATAATCTTAGCTAACAGAAGTTAAGGCAAATCATCATCTTAGTCTTCGTCATAAATATCATCACCGGAGTTCTCTTCTCTAAGAGCCCGGTCTTTTTTTTCGAATTCGACAACGGCCACGGGGAAAATGTCCCACTTCATTTCTTTCGGTGACGAAACACCTACTTCGCTGAGCAGCCTTACTTGGGCCTCATAGGTTAAGTCCTCAAACATTATTTTCATCAGTAACTTCCTTATCTGATTGCTCGGTAGACTGTTCACTCATCTTAAATGCTAATCGGGTATCTTCTTGAGCGGCGAGGTCCACAGATAAATCTCGTGTTCGTCGTCGTCCTCATTAGAAGTAACTGTAATGACCTTGTCTGGCTGAACTCCTTCCATTGCGAAGTCGTGCGAGACAATCCGCGAGCCGGGCTTGAGCTTCTCCAACTGCGGGATCAGCTCCACATTCAGACTCGGAAGCAGGTAGAGAGTGATTACGTTTGCCTTGCTGAGGTCGAGGGTGAAGATATCTTTCTTCTCAATCCTAACCAGATGTCCAACATTGTTCTTCTCCACGTTTTCCAGCGACTCTTTCACACGCTGCGGGTCTATGTCGTAACCTACGGCCTTGCAGCCGTACCTCTTGGCCGCCGTCACTACGATCCGGCCGTCCCCACAGCCCAGGTCATAGACCAAATCGTTCTTTTTGACTTTTGCTAACTCCAGCATTTTGTCCACCACGTCTTGGGGTGTAGGGACAAACTGGACATCCGGTTCACGGGTATCATTGCTTTGCTCGCTTACCTCCTCAGCTGATTGTTCAGTCGACTGATTATCTATTTCTTCGATTTGGCCTTCAAGATCTTTTATAGTTGCTTGTAATTCTTTGACCCATTCCTCATATGCGCGAAGTTCCTCAGTTTTCTCTTTCAACTGCTCGCCAAGTCTTTCTGCCTGTGCTTTGGCATCTTTTGCCTGGAGAATCGCTGAGTCTCGCTCATTGGTTAGTTCGTTGACCTGATCCAGTAAGTCATCATGTGCTTGCGTAACAACAACCAATTCTGAGTTGGCTTTCTCCCAATTTTCGGAAATAGTAGCTAAGTTTTCTTTTAGCTCGTACCTCTCGCTTTGGATTTCCTCTATGATAGCCTCGACCCTTGCCAATTCAGCTTTGGCCTTTTCCGCTTCTTCAACAGCTTTGTCTCTTTCCTGCTTGCTACCATCGCAACCCGTCAGGGCTAGCAAACAAACCAACAAAAGCAGAAATTCAAAAGTCGGTTTCCATTTAGTCATCTTCGTGCTCCTTTCTCTTTTTCCTGAAATAACTATTCGAAAATCTTACCAAGATTATCCATTTAACACTCCTGTGTCCTAACCGAGCCAAATAAGGATAATATTTTTTTTGTGAATGTCAATATTTTTCTTGACCATTTGGTCAGTTTTGACTAAATAGTCAGAATCATGAAGAACGAAGCTAAAAAATCCAAAAAAAGCAGGTCACAGAAAAGAGCCAAAAGAACCCGAAAAAAGCTAAAAGAAGCGGCATTGGACGCTTTCAGTGAAAAGAGTGTTGATGCCGTAACCGTCGAAGAAATTACCGAAAAAGCCGACGTAGGAAAGGGAACTCTTTACCAGTATTTTGACGACAAGGAGGAAATTGTTGTCACGCTGGTCGGAGAGGCCGTAGAGCATTTAATTGAGCGTATCCGCTCGTGTGAATCTGCCCCCGAAACCCTGGAAGATATGCTGGAGCACTTATTGAATGCCCACTATGAGTTTTTTGTCGATTCCAGCGAAGAATTCCTTTTACTCTTCCAGGGCAAGTTGCTGCTGAAGCTTCGGTCTGATACTTTGGATGAGTTAGAAGAGCCATATTTGCGTTATTTAGAAGAGATAGAAAATCAGGTCTCACCCTATCTTTCCCCGAGAATAGAACCTATGAAACTTCGCCGCTTGGCATGTGCCGTTGCGGGGTTCGTTTTTGGATTTTTCTCATTTGCTATGATTGGTATGACCTCTGATGAAATCGAAACAAGCATTAAGCCGCTAAGGCGGGTTTTTATAAGGAGTTTATGTAGCTTTCTTGGGCGATAATCCTAGCCCATCAAAGTTTTTCTGCAAATGACAACCTTGTAAAAAGGATACAAATGATTTGCGAACTATGGAAGTTCTATGGGAAAGAAGGAAACAAACAAAAGTGGATTAACATCTGCAGAGATAAGAAAATTCAAAGCCTTGTTGTTGGCAAAGAGAAACGAAATACTCGACAATGTAATTTGTATGGAAGACGAAACATTGCGAAAGTCAAGGAGTGACCTATCAAGTATGCCAATTCATATGGCTGAT
>CAZWKM010000245.1:0-3751 GCA_964634165.1 uncultured Pirellulales bacterium
GCCGAAACGCCTCTCTCAACAACCTTTTCAATCGATTCCGCACGACCGCCCCACCACAAAATTTGCCAACAGAGACACCCAATCGCGGACAGCCGCAATCGTTTTCGGCCATATAGAGCGTAAGCAAGCCATCGCTCACACGCAGATGACGAGCCAAAACGGCCTTGAACTGCCTGTCAGTGACAAGCCTTCTATTTTTCGGAAAAGACAATTTGGGTGTCGTTTCCCGATGTCTATTGCCCGGTGTTGTTCCGGAAAACCGCTTCATTGTACATCGCATTCCACAGACCACAAACTATGAACTACAAACTATGAACTACGAACTATGAACTACGAACTCACTTAGCCCGTCGCCGGGGCCATTTCATCTGCCGCTTTACGTCTGTGCAAAACTTCGGCACTTATTTTGCGGAGTGTTTTGCGATAGTCCAAAACACCGACAAGCTCATCACTCTCGCCACCGGCCACTACGGGCATATTTTCCAAATCATAGCGCCTCATCCGCTCCATTGCCTCTTCGAGCGGCTTATTCGGCGTCGTCTTGTCCAGTACCGGCTCGGCAACATCACAGGCCAGCAGCCAACCGGCAACGTCCTGATTGGCAAACATCTCCTTGATATCGGCGATAGTGATTATCCCTGTAATCCGAGATTGACCGTCAATAACCGGATAATACACATTGTCAGAAGTGCTGAACACCTCAAGAATCTGGTGCAGCGGTAAATCCTGAGTAATGCTTGTCGGACTGGTATCCATAACATCCTTAACGGTGTACGTCTTTATCAGGTCCTCTTCGGTAATATTAAGTCCTATTTCGCCTGCCTTTTTAACACCGACCTTAACCAACATCGGCCCAACTATTTCCGTCACAAATGTTGCTGTCATAACGACCATAATAATGATTCTGCCAAGTTCTGCATTAAACTGCTGGCCGGCCAAAATAGCAAGGCCAATCGCCACGCCGGCCTGAGGCAGCAGACAAATTCCCAGGTATTTACGAACCACAGCCGGTGCCCCCGAGTACCTGGCACCAAACCAGCAGCCCACTACCTTACCCGCCGCCCTGCAAAGAGTATATGCCACTATTATTATAACTAACCAGAAAGCCAACTTGCCAAACTGCATATGAGCGCCGGCCAGAACAAAAAACGAAACATAAATCGGCGGTGAAAATTTTTCGACAAGCCTGAAAGTTCCTTTACTCTCACGAGGCATTAAGTTGGCAACTGTTATCCCCAATGTCATAGCAGGCAAAATCGGGTCGATTCCCGGTATCATTGAGACACCAACAACAAGCAAAAGGCAGCTAATCGTGAATTCCAGGATTTTATCGTCAGCCCTGACGAATTTTAAGAGAAAATAGAGGAACACCCCAGCCAAAAAGCCCAGCAGTATTGCACCGACGATTTCACCCAACAGTAAAAGTGTAGCGGCCAAAACTGAGCCGCCTGCTGTGCCCATAAGCGCTTTCGCTCCTGTAGCTGCGCCGCGGTAGAGCAGCAGTGCCAGGGCATCATCGAGCGCTACTATAGCCAGCACCGCTGCCGTCAGAGGTCCTCTTGTCTTATACTCCCATAAAACATTTACAGTCGCCGCCGGCGCCGTAGCAGAGGCAATGGCGCCAAGCACAAGCCCCACCGCAACTGAAGTTAACGTATCAAACTTAAAGAGCCACATCGTTATTGAGGTAACAACCGCCACTAACAAAAACGCCCCTACACCCTGGGAGAAAAGAATGATGAAAAATTGCTTCCCGTACTTCTTAAAGACATCACCCCGCAGCTCCGACCCAATCATAAACCCTATGACACCCAGAGCAAACATTGTAAAGGGCCTGAGAGCTTCGATTTTTTCGGGAGTTATCACATTAAGAACATCACCCAGAAGTATCCCGACCATAATACAGCCGACAACCTGTGGAATATGGAACTTTTGAAAAAGGCGTGCTCCAAACGTACCGCCCAAAATAACCAGCCCGAATAACAAGGCCAAATTCAAATGGCCAGAAATCTCAATGCTCGCAGTAACAAATGAATAAACCATAGTAACCCAATTTTCGAAATCTTATGTGAATTAGGCATATTTAGGTACTATATACATTATCGGCCTTTTGCTGCCGTGACAACACCTCAGCACTCAGTGACCGCCGAACCGCGCGACAGTTCAAGACACCAACAAATCTTTCATCCTCGCTTGAAGCTACAACCGGCAAATGCTCTATATCAAGCCGCCTGGTTTTCTCGAATGCCTCTGACAATGCTATATCTGGTGTCACCTTAGCAATAACCGGCTCCATAATATCAAGCGCCACCAGCCAATCGTTTAATTCCTGCGTTGCAAAAGTACTTCTGATACCATCCAGCGTAACGGCGCCTATCAGCTTTTTATCATTGTCAACGACGGAATAATAAAAGCTGTCGGTACTGCTGACTATTTTGACAACCTCGTTCAAGGACATACCCGCAGAAATAACCGGCACCTTCGTGTCCATCACATCAGCAACACTGTAAGTCTTGATAAGGTCCTCTTCTGTAATATTAAGTCCCACTTCGCCGGCCTTTTTAATACCGACCTTAACCAACATCGGCCCAAACACCTCCACGACAAATGTCGTTGTCATCACAATAACGATAATCGCATGCCCGACCTGTCCCGTAAATAATTGACTGGATATGATTGCCAGGCCGATTGCGACACCTGCCTGACTTAGCAGGCAAAGACCGAGGTATCTGCGGACTACATCGGGTGCTTTGGACTGTCTGGCACCGAACCAGGAACCAAACGCTTTGCCGGCTGTTCTACCAATAAGATAAACCAGGACCATCACAATCATCCAACCGGCTATTTCACCAAGGACAAGATGGGCGCCGGCCAGGACGAAAAACAGAACGTAAATCGGTGGTGCAAATTTTTCTATAAGTTCAAAGGTGCTTTGCCTTCTGCGAGTGGCAAGATTAGCAATCGTCACTCCGAGTGCCATTGCGGCAAGGATTGAGCCAACTTTCAGTGCTATTGACAAACCTATGACAAGTAACACGGACGAAACTGTAAAGACAAGGGCTTTGTCCGGCTCTTTGATACGCTTGAGGATAAAGCTTAGTAAAAACCCGACGAGCACACCTAAAACTACCGCTCCGGCGATTTCAAAAACGGCTGTCAGAATAGTTGTCCATATTGAGCCGTTTGTTTGGCCGAGGAACGCACCAGCAATACCCGATGCAAAACCGTAAAGTAAGAGGGCAAAACCGTCGTCGAGCGCAACAATTGCAAGAACAGTCGATGTTAGTGGTCCGCGAGTTTTATATTCCCACAGGACATTTACCGTTGCGGCCGGCGCAGTCGCCGAAGCGATCGCACCGAGGACAAGGCCAATAGCAACTGAAGTACGAAGGTTTCCGCTAAAACACCACGCCACAAACCCGGAAAGAACAGCTACGAGGATAAATGCCGCCATACCTTCGGAGCAGAGGATAACGAAGAATTGCTTGCCGTGTTTTTTGAAAACGTCACGTCTCAATTCGCCGCCTATCATAAAGCCGATTATGCCAAGGGCAAATACATTAAATGACGAAAGAGTTTCCACGGTATCACGGCCGATGAGGTTCAGGCCGGATTCTCCTATAATCAAACCTATAACCACATAGCCGACTACCTGCGGGATGCGGATTTTTTGAAAGACTCCCGCACCTGCCGTTCCAAAAAATATGGCCAGACCCATCAGCAAAATGATATTGAGATGCTCAACGCTCTG
>CAZWKM010000246.1:0-3738 GCA_964634165.1 uncultured Pirellulales bacterium
AGCAGCCCCCTAGTTTGCCTAAGAGAAATCGTGATTTATTTGCGATGACTTAATGGTAATGACTTAGGAAACTAGGCACAGCCCCACAGCCACCTATTTACGATACCAGAAACGCAGGAGAATTAAAGGGGTACGCCTGCCCCATAGGGGGTACATTTTTCGATGAGCTTTGATCGGTGGGCTAAAGCCCACCCTACATTACTGTTAACGTAGCCGATGATTTGCATCGTTACGCGCGGTTCAACGGAATTCAATAGAATTCAATAGAATGAATGAAGTTCCCTGCTGATTAGGGTAAAAAGCACACTTTACCAAAACAGAAAAATGGTGTGCAGTGCACACCCTACCGCTGGGTTCCTGCCTAAAGCATCTGGGTCCCTGCCTAATGCATGCAGGGATTCGGATTCGGGCAAGCGGTTAGGGAGCGTTTTTAGTTTTGTAATTTGTTAAGCTCGTCCTGACACATTTTCAATTGGCCGGGGTCGGAGAGCTTTTTTGCTGCGGCCTGCAAATGCTTTACCGCCGGCTCCGGCTTATCGAGATAACGTGAATACAATATCCCTAACATCAGCTCCACCTGCTCGGCGTATTCGTAGTTGCTGTAATGAGTTAAAAACTGCTCGTAGGCCTGGGCTGATTCAGCGTGTTTATTGTCGCCGGCAAGCTGATTGGCGATATCCAGCAGATACTGGCGAGGCAGAAGCTGCTCACTATCGAGTCTCGTAAGTTCCAGATACAGCTCGGCTGCGGCCGGCAAATTGCGCTGAGCAATCCGGGTGCCAATTTCATTACGAAGCTCCCTCGCTTTCTCCTCCTGCTGCTCCTGAGCGGCTGTTTTTTTGACCTCTGTTACTTTTATCTGCTTGCTCCTTGTCTGGCCTGCAAACGGGTCGTAACCGCTTGATACTACATCGCGATAACGCCGCCGCTGATTCCATCGTTTTATCATTGCCCATAAATCAAAGTTGCTGCCCGCAATCAGGCCTGTGGCGAGCATAATTAACATCGCTGCGATGCCAAAAGCGTATCCTGCCAGGTGTGCATCATAGGCGACCGCAGCGGTGGAAAATCTTGGTTCAATGATATTGTCCCAGAAAATGAGTTTAAAGAGGATAAAATATAACGCCAACAACTCCATCGTACCAATGAAGAAAAACCAATATAAGACGGTTATCAAGGTCTGCGGGAACAACACCAGGTAGGCCCCTGTTATCGCCGCGACCGCTCCGCTGGCACCAAGGACGGGATTAGTGTGCAGAATTATATGACCAATTCCGGCGAAAACCGCTCCGCCAAGATAGAGACACAAATAACCGATGTGTCCGAGCTTGTCGTTGACATTGTTGCCGAACAGGTACAGAAAATACATATTGCCGATAATATGCATAAGCCCGCCGTGCAAAAAGGCGTAACTTACAAACTGCCACAAATGCCACTCGTCGGGAGTGAGCATAAATCGCTCCGCCCAGGGGCGAAGAATCTCCACAGTTCCTGTGAACGGGTTTCTGTGAGGCCAATATGTAAGGAAAAAAATGAACACATTGACAACTATCAGGGCGTAATTTGTGTATGGTGTCCGCTGCGGCCGAATACTTGTCCGAATGGGCAATATCATAATATAATCTGTTTAATAAAGAATTAACACGTTTGGTCGGTTCAGAGGAATATTGTAATAGTAAGCAGCACGTCGGACAAGACATAAAAAAATAGGACGGCAAACGCCGTCCTGTCTGGTAAAATGCAGATTATAAACGGTTTTTCTCCCTCGCGGAAAACATCAAGGGCCGGAACGATTATTTGCCCCCCCCCATTTTGGGTTCGCAAAATGGGGGCCCCGTGGCGACCAGCTTCCCCCCAGCCGGGTCTTCATCTAATAAAAATATAAAAATAAAACGATGCAAAGCCAAACATTTCAGCAAAAAAAACTGTATTTTTTGCCGGGATGTTGTTAATCAATCGTATTTACAATCTAATTTTCCAAAGAAAGATGCGCGAAAGAAAACGCATGTTCAGGAAAGGAGCGAGTATAAAAAAAACGACACAATGGATGGTTACGGGTTTGCTTTGTCTGTTTGCAGCGGCAATAGCAGCCGGTGCGCAGGCCATCAAACCCATTTCCTGGAGCCAATGTCTCGCTCAGAAGCCCGGGTTTTACGCCGGCGACGAGGCCATCCGCATCACCGATAATGTCCTCCTGTACCAGCGCAATACCGGCGGCTGGCAGAAAGGCGTTGATATGGCCCGTGTCCTGAGCGAGAAGGACAAGGCCCAGCTCCGTAAGGATAAAATTAAAGAGGACTGCACACTTGACAACGGCGCCACCCACACGCAGATGCGATACCTGGCCAGAGTATATAACACCACCAGACACGAACGTTTCAGGCAGGCCTTCCTCAAGGCTGTGGATTACCTGCTCGAGGCACAGTATCCCAACGGCGGCTGGCCGCAGCGCTACCCAAACCCCAGTGGCTATGCGAGGTACATAACATTTAATGACGGGGTTATGATTGGCGCGATGACCGTCCTGCGCGATATTGCCGAGAAAAAGCCACCATATACCCTGGTTGATGAACAACGCCGAAAGAAGGCCGAAAGAGCCGTGCAGAAGGGCATCGAGTGTATCCTCAAATGCCAGATTATCGTCGGCGGCAAGCGCACCGCCTGGTGTCAGCAGCACGATGAGAAGACCCTTGAGCCCCGGCCCGCTCGCATTTACGAGAAAATATCAATCTGTGGTGGCGAGAGCGTCGGCGTGGTCAAATTCCTGATGAACATCGACAACCCTAATCCGGAGATTATCCAAGCTATCCAGGGTGCCGTCGCCTGGTTCGACCGCGCCGCGCTCACCGGCATTCGGCAGGTCAATAAGCCCGACCGGTCCGAGAAAGGTTATGATAAGGTCATCATCAAGGACACAACGGCCCCGCCAATCTGGGCACGCTTCTACCAGATTGGAACCAACCGACCGATTTTCTGCGGCCGGGACGGCATTATAAAGAGTAGCCTGGCCGAGATTGAACACGAGCGGCGAACCGGTTATGCCTGGTACGGTTACTGGCCGGCAGACCTGCTGGCCAGGGACTACCCTGTCTGGCGGAAAAAGTGGGCCCCGAAAAAAAAACGTGCTCAAAAACTGAGCGTCGGAAAACGGATTCGATTAGAAAGTAGCACAAATGAATAGCAGAGTTATAAAAGAACGCATTAAGGCGATTCGCCGCCGGCTGAATGGAAAGAAGATAAATTGCCTTTTAGTAACAAAGCCGGCCAATGTAACCTACGCGACAGGTTTTTTGGGCGATGATAGCTGGGCGGTCATTACCAAAGGCCGAGTTTATCTCTTAACCGACAGCAGATACATCGAACAGGCGCAAAAAGAATGTTCATCCTGCAGCATAATCCAGCGAGCCGATTCTCTGGCCCAGGCCGTAGCCAAACTGGTAAAAAAACTAAAATCGGTGCGAACGGTAACCATTGAAAAGTCCACCTCGCTTGCTGATTTCGAGGCGGTTAAGAAAAACATTAAGGTCCGCCTTAAATCAGTTGCGAATATTATCGAATCCGTCCGCAGCAGTAAGGACGGCAGCGAAATTGCTGCTATCAAAACCGCCGGTTCAATAGCAGCACAAGCCCTCAAACAAACACTTCGGCACATAAAGCCGGGCATAACCGAAAATGAATTGGCTGGGATGCTCGATTTTCAAATTCGCAAGCTGGGGGCAACAAACAGTTTCGATACAA
>CAZWKM010000247.1:0-3719 GCA_964634165.1 uncultured Pirellulales bacterium
GGGCAGGGGATTTTAAGTCCCCAGCGTCTGCCATTCCGCCACTCGGCCTGACCCGCTACGTTAATGCATTTGGCAAAATTTTGCAAATTGTTTCTTAATCTTCCGTATTCGCCGGACTTGATGAAAACAAACCCCCTGTGGACTCCCAGGTTGAGATGGTTTTGGGCGCGTGAGTGTTAATATTGTCAACCGTGCTGTGTGAAGCGTGATATCAGATGCGTGATACGAGATATGAGATGCGAGATAAATCGAGGCCGCAGGCACCGGAGAAAATCCACTATTCGCTCTGTTATCTGAATCAGCCGAACTCTGCGGTCAAGCGCCCTTAAATGCGAATCGTTACCTGCTAAGACCCTCGCTTTCTTAATCCTCTCGGCAGCATCGGCCAATCTGCCCATCGCCAGGTAAACAAAAGCCGAATCTCGTAAAGCAAAAACGTGCTCGCTCCTGATATCGAGCGCATGGGCGAAAAACTCCGCAGCATCCTCAAACCGGCCTTTTATAGCGCTCGCAAGACCAAGATAGTAATAGGCATCTGCATTAGCACAATCGATATCGACAGCCTTCAGCAGGCAATGTGTCGCATAATCGAGGTCGCCAATTGTCAAAAAGACCGACCCCATAGAAACCAATGTGCCCACGTCCTCAGGAGCCAGATTCAGTTCGGAAACCAGATAAGTTCTCCCCTCTCTCTTATTCCCCCTCATTAACGCATACTGAGCCAGTCTATAGCACGGCCCGGGCAGCGCGTTGTCCTTTTCCAAGGCCTGATTAAATAGTTGCTCCGCTTTGTCTACATTACTCTTGTTAAAGGCAATCTCCCCAAGATAAAACAAAGCGGGTGCAAAATCCGGCTTAAGTTCAAGTATCCTGTTAAACTTTTCCTTTGCTGATTCGATATCACCAACCTCGAGTAAGAACAAACCAAAATCGAGAATAACATCAACGTCCCCCGGGTTGACACGAAGCTCCGCCAGGAAATACTCACGGCTACGTCCGCTCTCGCCCTCCGACCAGTAAGCCTGGGCGATTCGATAGTTAATTTGGGGGTGGCTCGGCTCAAGTTCAGCCGTTCTTAGCCAGCAGCGAACAGCTTTCTTGTATTGACCGCGAGCAAAAAGACTGTTACCGATATTATAGTAGCACAACGCACAGTCCGAATTTATCTGCTGCGCAAGGTAAAACATCTGCTCGGCCAAATCGTGCTGCCCCATCTCGGTATAAGTAATTATCCGATTGCAGTAGCAGGGTTCAAACTTGGGGTCAAGTTTCTGGATGTGCTCGAAGGTGTCGATGGCCAGGTCGTACTGGCCCGTCCGGGTATAATCGACCGCCAGCGAATTTAATACCTCCAAATCGCTGGGATTTAGCTGAAGGGCAATTTCGTATTCGCTTATTGCATCATCGAACTGTTCAATAACGTCCAGCGCAAGCGCCTTGTTGAAATGCCATGAGCTGTTGGAAGGGTTTATCTCAAGGGCATCTTCCAGCTCCAGAAGAGCTTGTGATATTTTGCCGTTCTCGTAAAGCTCAAAGGCCTTGCGGGCTTTGTGCTCGGCTTTGTCATAGGAGCCAAATGCCATCTCTTCGAAGACCATGTAACGCGTCCCTTTTTTGCTTAGCAAGCAGGGGCCCATTTTGCAATATGGCGCAAAGTGGGAGCCCAATTGATTCTCCAACGGCGTTATCGCCTATAAAGTACCGTCGAGTTAGCGGTTTTTTGCCGGTGTAAGATCTTTTTGTCTGCAGTAAAATTTTGCTGGTAATCCGGGTTATAAGCTCTTACAATTGCATAGGTTAGCCCCCAGCACCAAACCGGCTTGAGCCGAAGCTCTCTTGGTGCCGGGCTGTTTTTCTGGAAAACAGCCCCCGATAGTCTTATAATACAGGGCTGCCAGGCGAGGCGTAAACTAATCTAAGTTCGTACCGTCTCAGTACCGAATATTGTTTGGAGAAGTGAAACTATGATTAAAGAAATAAAAGGCCGGCTAACAGCCGGCAAGGGCACTTACGCCATTGTAGTCAGCAGGTTCAACGAATTCATAACCGCTAAGCTCCTTGCCGGTGCGATAGATTGTCTCCGGCGTCACGGCGCTGCTGATGAACAAATATCCGTAGTTTGGGTGCCGGGTGCCTGTGAGATTACGCAAGCTTCCAAAAAGCTCGCACAGAGCGGCAAATACGCCGCGGTCATTTGCCTCGGCGCGGTCATACGGGGTCAGACCGGTCATTACGATTCTGTCTGTCAGCAGGTAGTCCGAGGTATCGGACAAATCAATTACGATTCAGCCGTACCGGCCATATTTGGTGTACTCACCTGCGAGACGCTCGAGCATGCGGTCGAAAGGGCCGGAACGAAAATGGGCAACGCCGGTGCCGACGCAGCAATGACCGCTATGGAAACAGTCAGCGTATTGGAACAGATAAGTAGTTCGTAGTTATGAGTTCATAGTTCATAGACTACGAACAATGAACAACGAAATATGAAATGCAGCGGGATAGAAGAACAAAGGCCAGAGAACTGACAATACAGGGATTATATCAACTCGATGTGCAGGGCCCGGATTTGCTCGAGCTTTTAGGTGAGTTCTTTATAGAAGCAGACTCCGACGATTTTGTCCGCAAACTCGCCTCGGATTGGACGAAGGGAACGTGGAAAAATTTGGCACAGTGCGACGAACTGATTGCTGCTTCAACAATAAAGTGGCAATTTCACCGGCTTTCACCTGTTGACAAAAGCATTTTGAGATTGGCGGTTTACCAGTTGAAATTCTGTTCCGATATTCCGCCAAAAGTTGTGATAAATGAGGCCATCGAGCTTGCCAAAAAGTTCAGCACTGATAAGTCACCTGCATTTGTTAATGGCGTGCTGGATGCCGTCTTGAAGAAACTAAAAACTAAAAACTAAAAACTCAAAGCTATTGAGGGTAACGGATTGAGAACAATTGCGGTATTAAACCAGAAAGGGGGGGTGGGAAAAACCACAACTGTAGTCAATACGGCGGCAGCCCTTGCCGCCGCCGGCTCGAAGGTGGTCGTTATTGACCTGGACCCTCAATCGCATCTGACGATACATCTCGGTCTCGATCCACAAGCCGTCGAGTCCGGCTCTTATGAGGTCCTGATGCAATCAGCCGGATTTCAAGAAGAAATTCTGCTCGTACGCCCAAATCTTTGGCTGCTGCCCGCAAATATCAACCTGGTTGGTGCCGAAAGTGAGCTGGTAAGTGTGGTCGGAAGGGAAACTATTCTGCGAGAGGCAATTCATTCGGTCGAAGACGAATTCGATTATTCCTTTATCGACTGCCCCCCTTCGCTCGGATTACTGACCTTAAATGCCCTTGCTGCCGCCAAAGAGGTCTTAATCCCGCTTCAGCCACATTTCCTGGCCCTGCAGGGATTCGGAAAACTCCTACAAACCATCGAGCTTGTCAACAAAAGAATCAACCCAGGCCTGAAAGTTAATGGCATTTTACTGTGTATGTTTGACAGCAGGGCCTCACTTCCGAAGGAAGTCAAGGCCGATATCGAGCAATTCCTCAATAATGCACGCGGAACCAACTGTGCCTGGGCGCAAGCCCGGATTCTGCCGGTTTATATCCGAAGAAACATCAAGCTCGCTGAAGCGCCAAGCTACGGCAAAACAATTTTCGAGTACGAGCAAAGTTGTCACGGCGCTGAAGATTACAAGAAGGTAGCCGAATTCATACACACTCAAT
>CAZWKM010000248.1:0-3713 GCA_964634165.1 uncultured Pirellulales bacterium
ACGGCTTAGGCATTCGCGGGATGTTAGCGGATTTCTCGCCGATTCCCGGAACGCCGGATGGCGAACATTGCCGGCAATGGGTGGATATGGATGAGCCATTGTTCCATAACAAGACCGCCTTTCCAATTATGCTGTTGGGCAATGACGAGGTAAACCGGCTGAAAGACCTCCAGCGGCAACTGAATCGCTGCCTGTCTAAAGCATAACCGCATTTGATTTTGCATTGCAAATTCTGTATATTCATTTACTTATGAGTATTCTAACCGTGCACATTAAATCCTACGGGTGCCAAATGAACAAGCTTGATACGGCTTTGGTGAGCGCTTCGCTTAAAGATGCTGGTTTCGGCATAACTGACAATGTCAAGGAAGCTGATGTTGTTTTGATAAATACGTGCTCTGTTCGTCAACATGCAGAACAGCGGGTTCTCTCACATCTCGGGCATCTAAAACATATCAAAAAAAGCCGACCCGGCTTGGTGGTCGGGGTAATCGGGTGTATGGCGCAGCGGCTCGGCGCGGAACTGCTCGAACACGAGGCAGTTGATATCGTTTGCGGGCCGGCACAAATACCACAAATAACCAAACTGGTAACAGAAACACTGCAAGAAAAGAAAAGAACCATAGCGGTAACGGGAAAAATCCGGCAGAGAACTTCTGAGGACCAAGCCAGGGCATTTGAAGATTTCGAATCTACTTATGGCATTGAGGACAAGCAAATATCGCAAGATACGCTTCCAACAGGCGTACCAGGGCAGGCATTTGTTCGGGCGATGCGGGGCTGTAATAATTTCTGTACGTATTGTATCGTCCCTTTCGTGCGTGGGCCGGAAACTTCGCGCGCGCCTGCAGCGATAATCGAGCAGATAAAAAGATTGGCCGGCCAGGGAGTAAAACTTGTTACGCTATTAGGCCAGAGGGTAAATTCATATAAATACACCGCAGGTGAGAAGACCTATTGCCTGGCTGATTTGCTTGAGATGGCAAGTGAAGTCGATGGGATTGAGTGGCTAAGATTTGTTACGAGTTATCCCTGCGAAGGGTTTTTTAATGATATTCTGCAGGCCATGGCTGATTTGCCGAAGGCGTGTAATTATCTGCACCTACCGGCACAAAGCGGTTCGGACAGAATCTTACTCGCGATGAATCGGCGTTATACAGCGGGGGAGTATCTGGAGCTGCTGGCCGAGGCCAGAACCGTTGTGCCGGACCTTGCGATTGCGAGCGATTTTATGGTGGGATTTCCGGGGGAAACGGAGGAGGATTTTCAGCAAACTGTCGAGTTGGTCAAAAAGGCGAAATACAAGAATTGTTTCATTTTCAAATACTCGCCTCGGCCGGGGACAACCGCTGAAAAAGAAAAAGAAGATAATGTCCCTGCAAAAGTAAAGAAGAGGCGGAATATAGAACTGCTTGATGTGCAAAACAAAATAAGCGCTGAACTGAACAAGCGATTCCTAAACCAAACCGTAAAAATTCTCGTCGAAGGGCCAAGTAAAAAACCGCATCTAAATAGAGGTAACGGTGAAAACAGTCCGCAATTGGTCGGCAGGACCGCAACAGATTATATTGTGGTCTTTAACGGGCCGGTGTCTTTGGCCGGCGAATTCGTCGAAGCTAAAATAACGCAAACCAGCGCGCTGACGCTCTTCGGTAAACTTACAACCAATACCACTACTGTCCGGTTATAAGTCGAATAACATCAATTGGTTACAAGAATCAGTATAGTCAGTTTTGTAGCCAGCTTCCATAAGTACTTGTAAAATAGACACTTTCTCGAATAAGGTTACGCTCAAAATCTGTAGAATTGTGTAGAGATTCAAATCCAGATTCAATTGCTTTTTGATTATTGCTACCAGCACATAGACCGAGATTGCGATCCATATCTGTGTCTTCACAGCATTCTCGGATGTACCAAAAAATACCTTGATACGAAGGTGCTGCTTGATCCATTTGAAGAACAGTTCCACCTGCCAGCGGCATTTGTAAAGCCGTGCAATGGTTATCGCTGGCAATGTAAAGCAGTTGGTTAAAAACACCAGATGCTGTTCTGTTTCTTTGTCTACGTAACGGATACGCCGGAGTTTTTCGGGATAATCTTTCAGCGAATAAAAGCCGGTCAGCACAATTGTCTGATCGCACCGCAGCCCGGTCAATTTGTCTACTGGATGAGAATACAATCGGCAAAATTGAAAGTTTCCTTTGGCCCGGGTCACAAAGAAGGTCAGGAATTGATGGAATATGTAAAGACGAGCAAAGTCGAGGTATCCGCGATCCATGATATAGAATGCCACAGATTCCGGAATGATATCGTCGAGGATGTTGACATCGTGAACGAGAGATTCTGTAATGCGTATAAACGTGGGAATATTGCCGCGTAAGTCCAAAAGCGTATGAAGTTTTACTCCTGCTTTGTGTTTGCGAAATTTTGCCCATGGGAATAATGACATGCACAGGTCTATCGTTGTTGAATCGAGTGCGTAAACTGTCTGATACAATTCTATCCCGAACTCTTCCTTGGCGTAAAGGCTTCTGGCAATATGAATCAACACCTGGGCAAAGTCGGCGTAGATACGCCAGTCTCTCTTTTCGTTCGAATCGGCCAAAGTTGATTTTGAAACTCTGCTGCGAATTCCCATATGATAAAGTTTGGATTGCATTGCACGTAAACATGCTTCGATGTCTCGGAGGCTTTCGCGATAGGTTAGCTGAGCAAATGCCATACATAGGAACTGATCCATGCATGAGAACTTTTGAACCTTGTAATTTCCGCGATATCGTTTGACACACCTTCTGAATTCCCGTAGCGGGAGAAAATCCATTATTTGCGCAAAGACTGTCCGTCCTGTATTCATCGGCTATTCCCTCTATATTTTTCAAATTGAAATGGCCTGAGTCTAAAAGCAACTTCAAATCGATCCCAATCATTTTTGCTTATAAACCAATGGTATTTAAGTCGTTACAAAGTTTTCCAAATCAAACAACCGGACAGTAGTGAATCAATACCTAAAGACTAATTTAAGCGCAGAGGACGAGGGAGCTTACCTGTTTAGATTCGCCAGAGCGTTGCGCAATATTTTTGCCATTCGCTCGGTCTGTAGGGCGATGGCCTTTCGACCGAGCTCGGGACTTGTGAGGGTGCGTGGGTCCCTGCCGCCGGCAACGTGGCCGAGAGCTATTCTTACGATGTATTCGGCCAGCCGAGCGGCACAGGCAGCGTCGGGAATCCATATTTCTTTACAGGCAGAGGATTTGACACAGAGACCGGCCTGTATTATTATCGCTTCAGATATTATGTGCCGGGGATTGGCCGATTCCTACAGACCGATCCTATCGGTAGTTTTTTACGGACACACCCGGCCGGTAGGTTTTTGCAGACCGACCCCATCGGCTATTGAATATTGTTCTTGGGGACAGCCAATAGTCAATCGTCAATAGTAAATAGAAAATTATCAAGGTACCGATTGCAAATGACATCGCGGGAACGTGTTTTAGCGGCGTTTGAACACGAGGAGCCCGACCGTGTGCCGTGTTGGTGCGGGGCATCGGTCGAATTCTGGGAAAAAGCCAGGCGCCGGTTGCAGCTCGATGACGAAGGCCTGCGTGTGCGGTTCGGCGATGACTTCCGGCGGGTCTTCGCTGAATACACCGGGCCGGAGTTTCCGCTATCCGAAGGCGCCACGTGTCGAACGGTATTCGGGATAGAGCGACAGG
>CAZWKM010000249.1:0-3710 GCA_964634165.1 uncultured Pirellulales bacterium
TTTATCATAATCTCTTAGTTTACCGATGATGAACAAGATTGTGGGTTGTCCCGTATCATTCTTGGTAATTTATTGTTACTTTGTAAAGGGACACGCAAGATGGGGAAAGTTTGTAAACCTTTTCCCGAACGGCAGTTAAGTTGCAAAGACACTTTTAGCGCTTGTTGTGGACGGCAAACTCGAATCGGCATCCGGGCCTTGATGCGGTGCTGAAAAGTGAAGTTAGTGGGGAACGAAATCTGTTTGAAAAGAGCGTTCGCTTACCAGCGAAGGAGTGCCGGTATTGAACATAAAATCGGTCAATTACGTGAAAAAAATGAACCTGTCAACGCTAAGAATTCCGCAATTACGCGTAATTTTGGCCCCGAATAGTTGATTGTACGCTCTGGCGAAAAGGATTTCGTAATTCACAGCCATTTCTTTGGAGCTTTCCTGCCGGAAAATCCCGCAATCTGTGTGGGTTTCCATTTTGTCCCGCACCAATTAACAGTGAGCTAAGCTCAATGGGTGCGGGGTCGCGAAATGGGGTCCCTCCTCCATTGAGCGATGTTTTTTGAACTCTTTGGTAACTGCAAGGGAAAGGTAGGAATTATGGATACCGTAATGGTGGGAATTGGCGTCCCGGATGTGCTTGTTCCAATTATCACCTTTATTCTGGGAGTCTGCCTGGTTGCCATTGTCCAGCAGATGATTTCCAGAGCAAGGGCAAAAACCTTCGAGCAGGACCTGCAGCGACAGATCGAAGGTGCCAAAAGGGAAGCCGAGAACATAATTAAGTCCGCTCAGATTGATGCCGCTGCGGAGACCATCAAGAAAAAAGAGCAATTCGCAACTGAGTCCAATCAAATTCGCGCCGAGCTGCGCGAAGCCGAGATGAGGTTAAGCAAACGCGAGGATGCCCTTGACCGCCAGGCCGAACTGCTCCGGCAGCGGGAAAAGACATTTAAACAGCGGGAAAAGGAGGTTGATAAGAGATTGCACAATATCGGCCTCAAGGAAAAGCAGCTTTCGGTCTTGATGGCACAGCAAAAGAATCAACTGCTTAAAATCACCGCAATGGACATTGAAGCGGCCAAGGATCTGCTCTTGAAACGCCTCGAAGACGAGTGTGAGCACGAGATGTCTGCTTTGATTCAACGCAAGGTCGAAGAAGCCACCGAAACTGCCAACGAAAAAAGCCGGGAAATAATCAGCGCCGCCATTCAGCGCTATGCCGCTGAGCAGACCTGCGAGACAACTGTCTCGACAGTGGATATTCCCAATGATGATATGAAAGGCCGAATTATCGGTAGAGAAGGGCGCAATATTCGAGCGTTTGAAAAAGCTACCGGCGTAGATGTCATCGTCGATGACACCCCTGCAATGATCGTTGTAAGCGGCTTCAGTCCCGTCAGGCGTGAAGTTGCTCGCCTTTCGATGGAACGGCTCATACAGGACGGACGAATACATCCGTCTCGAATCGAGGAACTCGTCGCTCAGACCAAAAAGGATGTCAACCACAAGCTCCTGCAGCTCGGCAAAGACGCCGCCGTCGAGACCAACGTAAGAGGATTGAGCAACAAAGTACTCAGTCTTATCGGGGCTTTGAGCTTTAGAACAAGTTATGGTCAAAACGTGCTTCGCCACAGCGTTGAAGTTGCTTTTCTGACGCAGGTTATGGCCGATGAGCTCGGCCTCGACGGCTCAATAGCAAGACGTGCGGGACTGTTGCACGACATCGGCAAGGCCATTGACCACGATGTTGAAGGGAGCCACCCAGCCATAGGCGCAAATTATCTCAAGCGTTTTAACGAATCGCCTGTCATCTTAAATGCCGTCGAGGGTCATCATGGCGATATCCCGGCGGAGAACCCTTATACCCCGCTGGTTGCCGCCGCTGATGCAATTAGTGCTTCCCGGCCCGGTGCCAGAAGAGAAACGCTCGAAAGATATATCAAACGGCTGGAAAAACTCGAGGAAATCGCCAGCGGCTTTAAGGGAGTTGAAAACGCATACGCAATTCAGGCCGGGCGCGAAATCCGCGTCATTGTCAGTGCGGAAAAAGTGGACGATGAGGCAGCTATGAAAATTGCGCGGGATATTGCCAACAAGATTGAAGGTGAAATGACCTATCCCGGTGAAATCCAGGTAACGCTCCTGCGCGAGGTTCGCTGCATAGAATATGCCAAATAGCGGATGGTGAATTCGGTGAGTTTGAGTAAATTTAATATGATTTGCTGTGAACATATGGTATAGTCAGAGCCGGAGGTGATAGATTATGGTCTATAGAGTCATTATTGAAAAAGGGCAAGATTTTGGTTATGTGGTGCATTGTCCGGCGATTCCTGGTTGTCATTCGCAGGGAAACACTATTGAAGAAGCAATCGAAAATATCAAGGACGCAATAAGAGGATGCCTGTCGGTATTAGATGAGGAGGTTTCTGTATCTGCTAAAGAAATCGGTGCTATGGAAGTAGAGGTGTAGCTGGTGAGACTGCCGGTGATTTCAGGCAAAGAGGCAATTCGTGTTTTTGAAAAGGCAGGGTGGTATATTGATCGCCGGGCAAAAAGCAGGCACATAATTATGAAAAAGTCAGGTATGAAAACCACTCTATCCATCCCGGAACACAAGGCGCTTGACAGGGGGCTTTTGCGTGCTTTGATAAGAGATGCTTTTATTTCGGTTGCTGATTTTAATGAATTGTTAAAGAAGTAAGGGCGTGGCGAGGTCCGCTGCATAGAGTATGCAAAGTAAAATCGTATGTCGTGTATCGTATGTTGTATGTCGTGAGCAGTGAATCGAATCACGAATCACGAACCACAAGACACGAATTATGAAATTAAACATTCTTTGTATTGGTGATATAGTCGGCCGGCCCGGAAGAAGAATCCTTGCCGACAAGTTAAAGCCCTTGGTCAAAGAGCTGGGTATCGATTGCGTAATAGCCAACGCTGAGAACGCCGCCGGCGGCTCCGGCCTGACACCGCAAATTTACGACAAACTACTTCGGTACGGCGTGAACCTGGTTACGTTAGGCGACCATACTTTCCGCAAAAGGGACATTATTAAGACCCTCGAAATAGCCGACAATATCGCCCGGCCTGCGAATTTATCCGAATTTGCTGCCGGCAGGGGGGTCGGGGTTTACAAAACCAATAAAGGGCCAACGGTAGCGGTCGTTTCTTTGATAGGTCGTCTTTTTATGAAGCCGGCCGACTGCCCCTATAATGCCATCGATAGAATTCTGCCGCAGCTTCAGCAGCAAGCCGACATCGTAATCGTTGACTTCCACGCCGAAGCCACCAGCGAAAAGGTCGCAATGGGCTATCATCTCGACGGCAGGGTCAGCTTATGTTTCGGCACTCATACCCACGTCGAAACCGCCGACGAGAGAATCCTGGCTAAAGGCACAGCTTATATCACTGATGTCGGTATGACCGGTGCATACGATTCGGTGCTTGGCCGGGGGGCCGAGAGCGTCTTAAAGGCATTTAGAACCCAGATGCCGGTCCCCTTTGAAATAGCAACCGGCGATGTGAAAATGAATGCAGTTTTGGCTACCGTTGACAGCAACACAAAGAAGGCTGAGCGTATCGAGCGAATCAAAATCGACGCAGAGTCACAAGAGGAGCCAGGTTACGACAGTGATGACGGCAAGCCGGAATACTTCAACAACAACTTCTAATAGTTCATCACCACTGTGGACGCCAAAGCCTTAGGCTATGTATTT
>CAZWKM010000250.1:0-3693 GCA_964634165.1 uncultured Pirellulales bacterium
ACGAAAATTAGGGCAGCCGGGGGCGAAAAAGACGCGCCTCTATAATTGGGCGAACCTGCGCGTTTGAGTCGAAAATTGGTGTTATTTTGACAGGATTGACAGAGATAAGAGCTTGTCAGAAAAGGAGATAAAAAATTTTTAGTTTTTTAGATTTTTGTCGACAACTCCCCGCAGATTTGATTGATTTTTAATCGCGGATTAGGGACAGACGCAAGAAGCAAGACTCAAGATACAAGTCACGTTTCTAACGGGGTGAACACGAATTTTTTGGACGCAGATTACGCTGAACAAAAGGGACTTTACGGACAAGACTGTGGATTCTTTATATAAGACTTACTACTCTGCGAAAGATGAATGCTACTCTGCGAAGTACTTCGCTACGAAGCACAAGTTGCTATGTAGCACGAGATTTTCCACGGCTGCTTGCCTTTTTATTTAATAACACAACAAGGCCAAGAATAAATATTCCGAATAATCCCCCAATTACTGCATAGTTAGCTCTTTCAACATCTTCATCTTCTGGATTTGTTCCTCCATGTTCTTCTTCACGGCATCGAGTATCCTCGCTCGTGTTTTCTCATCAACGGCGTACTTTCCGAGGTATTGCTTTAACTCTTCCAAATTAAATGGTGGTTTTGAGTAGGCTTTAACGATGTATCTTTCTGCACGTTTCGGATAGCTCTTCAACCGATCGTGCAACCTATATTGCTTAGTGCGTCTTTCGATCTGCTGTCTGTTTTTCTGCAAAGCTGCTTCATATTCAGCGCGTAGTTTTGGGTCCTTTATGGATTCAGGTGATATACCGCTTGGAAGCCCCATAAGCGCACCTACAGAATTGGGGCTCCCCACTACTTCGTTAGGGTCCCAGTTTGGATCAATAGCGCGAAGTAGGCGTTTCCAGGCATGGAGTCGTATCTCGACATCTTTCTTCCTGCGTTGTGCCAAATCTTCGCCTTTTGGCGAATTGGGTGTGTACATCGAAGTCATCACATGGCCTGTCAACTTTAATTCCATCTCAACTGAAATTTCTTCGGATTTCTCGAGAACAGACAGGGCATATTTCCTCGCAAGGTCATGTCGGCGGTCATCTTCGAATGTTCCTGAACTAAGTGGTCCACAGATTTCCAATATTAGGCGGGCATTATATTCTTTATTTCGGTCGCGCCACTTGTTCTGGATTTCATCCGCAAACTTTTCATACTGCTCAAGATCATTAACTAGTCCCGGCTTAAAAGATTTTTCCAAGTCCTTTATGCGTGCCATATCTCGTTTGTACTCCTGTTTTTCCGCCTGTGATGACACACCAGCGGGCCCAACCTCATTTTCTTCAAATTGCTGCTCTTGTATTTGCTGTCCCCCGGCACCTGGCCAAAATACTACCCCTATTGCCAACAAACAACACGCAAGTATCAAAAAATAAATTGTAGCTCTCTTAAATAACATTTTACACCTACCGTTGTATTTTCATTTTATTTATTTTCCTTTCGTGGCTTATTACCACTATGTTCAACATTTTATAGTTTTTTCCGCTGTCTGACAAGAGTTTAATTATTCTTTAATAGCCTGATGTCTGATCGTTGACAGCAACTGACCCAGACTGTCCCCCTTTGGACATTGTCGTGTAGCCATTGGCCTGATAAGTTGAAACTTGGTTTTGATTCGCTCTATTTGTCCTCAACGGACAAGACTGTGGATTGTTTATATAAAGCTATTTTCCACGGCTGCTTGCCTTTTTCTTTAGCAGCAGGATAAGGTAAAGAACGCCCATTCCGGCTACTGCGCCAATCAAGACATAAGCCACTGCCGGCAAGCCAGTTTCGGCTGACACTGGAAAACCCGGCTCCACAGCTATTTTTTCCGTTTCGAACTTCATCAGCTCTTCTTTTAACTGTGATGAAGTGTTCGGTGCACCCAAGGACTTGACCTCATTAATCAAAGCAAGTGCTCGCTCCAGATTCTCAATTTGTTGTTCTTCCGATACGCTTTTCTTTCTATCTTCTAATAATAACCTTGCAATTTTTTCTCCTTCCACACGCAGAATGACGTAACACAGCAGTTTTTCCTTGAAAGGCCGTTCCCTCTCAGCGGGCGTAAGGTTGGCAATAGCATCCAGGCATGCTGCCGCACCAGGCTTACCGATTCTAATCAGTGCGGGCACACATCCATAGGCATTGTTTACCGTATCTTCGTCTACAACGTCTGCTTCAGCTGAAATCGGCGCATCTATCATCGAAGCAAGTAAGGGCGCTGCCTCTGCTGCACGCATCTCGCCGAGTGTGCGGATTGCCCAAGCCTTTTCGGTGAGCATACGTGCTTTCCTGGCCTTGCCGGCCCGAGGGTCATGAGGCGTTTTAAGAATCGTTATAAAAGATTGAATCAAGCTTTTCCTATTGTTCAAATGGGTTTGCGTTGCTTTTCTGAACTGCTCCATCGCTTTTAAGTGCTCCAGAGGGTCCACCACAATACTCGGTTCACCGATTCGTTCCTTGATGGGGGTAGTCGGCACAGTAGGTTTGGGGGTTGTTTTCGGCTGGATTATTGTACCCTTCGGTATGTCAAATGTCTTTGCGCTCAGAGCCCGCTCTATCCACTGAATAGCGCAGGCCCTTCTATCCTCGTCTACAGAGATTATCCGAAATAGTACCAACTGCCCATCGACTGTGGTCATTAAATAACAGTCACCCAGCCGAATACCCGGCAGAACACCGGGTATTTTTTCACCATCCTCAACGAGGAACGTCTCCTCCGGTTCAGCGAGTTCTTTACCGTCGAACTCAAATAGATAATGTTTTCCGAGGCTTTTTATGCGACCACTAAGGGCAAGTAAGAATAAGTCCTTGCCAACGCTTTCAAAGTAGATATCCCCCGCCTTGCCTGCAATGACAGCATCACGAAATTCTTTGAATGAGCCGGGTTCTTTATTCTGAAGAACGAAAGGGTCAAATGCCAGACGCTTCTCTTTGAAGTTAAAGATGTATCCGTTTAACTTTCTGGCTTTAGGTGAGCCACTCTTAGGAAGTTGCGTAAACCCGTGCGGCAATTGACAACCACTGAGGTCTTCTCTCGGCACTTCTCCAGCAGCCGACTGAGCGGCTGCGCAGTATCCCGTCAAGATTAAACTCAACATCCAAAAAAGTAATGTGTAAATTCGTATTTTCATTTTGTTTTTCCCTTTCGTCACATCGGTTATGGTTGACTCACATTAAATACACGCTCGGGGGAATAGCCCATAACTGTTCCGATGTAATAGCCATATATCAACTGGACCGGATTCTCATTTGCCTCGTTCGTGCCGGCATTCCCGGAGATAGTACCGCTCGTGTTCGTGACAACAAATGTAATCGTTCCACCACTTGCAATCTGGATCGCTGTACCAGATATTGCATCTGCGGGCCGGGCGGCAGTAGGACTTACGGTTACGATCTTTTCATCGAAGACCGGATCATTTTCCCACAGGTCGATAGTAACAGTCTGGTTACCGGCGCCATGGGCTGTTGCATTCACAAAGAGTCCAGACACTGTAATGTTGTTGTTCCCGAACACAATTGGGTTGGGGGTAGGATTGACAGCAGGCTTTGAGAATACTGATCCATAAATGTCTCTACGGTTATGAGATTGCCACGCTCGGCTGCGCCTCGCTCGCAATGACATTACAATCTGTTATTCTTGTTCGGTATGATGAAGTGGTCGGGC
>CAZWKM010000251.1:0-3678 GCA_964634165.1 uncultured Pirellulales bacterium
GCGACGATTGCTTCATCCGTTTTGCAATGCCGCACGAAACGGCCTTTAAGAGGGTCTTCTTCGAGCCGGACAATAAAGTCCGCCTTCAGCCGAGAAACGAAAAATATTCCCCCATAATCATCGACGGCAAACGAATCAACGGCCTCTACCGCGCCATAATAAAATACGAAAAACTATAGTCTAAATCAATATTTACAAAATCAGCAAAAGGAGAACGGCAATGAAAAAGCGGTTGTCTTTGGCGGTTGTGTTCACAGCCTTACTTGTAGTCGCTTTGGCTATGAAACCCGCCCGATTCAAAACTAAAAACGAAAAGCAAAACGTGGTCGCCGGCAGACTTGAAGGCAGATGGCACCCTCAGATTCCGTTGACCAAACGCCTGCTCGGGGAGCGATATCAGCCGGAGCCCACCACGTCCAGCAGCTACATATCCTTTAGCGCTGAACCGTCGGTTGTCCAAAAGATACCTGCAAAGTATGAGAAATTCTTGAAGGACAAGACAATCTATATGGCTGGGATAATGACCCGGTGGGGTAAAGACTATCCATTTATTCTTATTGAGCTGTTCGGCAATCCGCATATTGTTTATTTCAGAGAACGCGAGGGCGACCCCATGGGTGACGCCGAATCCTTCAACGTAATGCTCGCACCCGCAAAGGACAAGGCCAACGACCTGTTTTTTACAGGCGGCGATTTCAACAATCAGCCCTTCGCAGCCTATGAAAGAAAACAGAGAAGTGATGCTACCGCTTCACCCCAGGTAAAGCCCATTGCAGATTGGCTGGATTCAATCAAAGTCTCAAATCTACAGTTGTTTAAGAGTGTGTATTCTGAAAAAATGAAGGCCAGTTTAGAAAAACGCGGTTGGGACAAGGTCCTCAAGGAATATCAGGATTCCTGTGAGAAGGCGTTCGGAGACTATGACCTGACAGACTTTAGGTTTTCCTTTGAGGGAGACGATAAATCGGGTGCAGTAAAAATAACATTTAAAGGTGAGCAGTTGCCCCCCTTAAGTGTAACCAAAGAGAACAACAAGTGGAAAATTAACGAACGCTGATGCTCTATTGCGGGCGTGTTCAATTGACATTCTGCCCGGCGACGGCTAAAACTAATGCGAAAACTTTTGAGGCACCGGCTTGTTTTAGTGTCTTTGCACATTCGTTTAGCGTTGCACCGGTTGTTTTTATATCATCGACAAGACAAATCTTTCGCCCGGCAAGTTTATGTCTGTAGCGAACAGCAAAGGCACCCGCAACGTTCCTGGCATGAGCGGCAGGACTTGCCATTGCCGGCTGTGATTTGGTGTAGCGTATTCGAACCAAGTCTGTGTTGATTTTTGCTGATGGGCGCTTTAATTTCTTAGTCAAAACTAAAGACTGATTGTAGCCGCGAACTAATCGCCTTGACCAGTGCAGCGGGACGGGAACGAAAAATTCTATTGCGTTTACAAAACCGCTGCCCTGCAGTGCAGAATTACCCAAAAAGCCTAACGTTAAATCCAATTCCGTCCGCCCATTCTTAAAGCTCAATATCATTTTTTGTAGCGCTTCTTTGTAAACACCACCTCGCGCTATCTGGTCGAAATGAATTTCTTTGCCCTGACAGTCGGGACAAACGCCTTCAAGGATGGCATATCTGCTGGCGTCTCGCCCGCAGCGAGGGCAGTAATCTGCGCCTGTGCAGCCCAGAAGCTCGTCCCAGCAAGCCTTGCACAGATTCTTGTCGGTTTCACAAATGCTTCGCTTACAATTTATGCACACTGCCGGCCAGAGAAGCTGATTCAAACCTTGCAAGGCAAACGTAACAGTCTGTTTTAATTTTGCCGTATCCACGCCGGTGATTATACGAACTGGCATGCGGGACGGTCAAACGGTAAACTGATGAAACGGCCAGATGGCAAAACGGTGAACCATCCAACTATTTTTATTCCAAATCGTATGCGCTGTTGTCCGGCGAAAGAAAACCCGTCCCCGGCGCGATGTTTTCCTTTTCCGCCGGATGCGCCTCCGTGAAGCAATCCCTGACCCAGCCCACAGAGCCGTCGCACCAGGCAACATTTGTCTTACCTAAGTGCCGATACCCCTGTGTCCCCGCATATCGACCGAAGAAACCTTCATCGAGCTTGCCTGAAAACGGCGAACGCATAAATTTATTCGCCCCGTCCGCCCATTGGCCGTCTCCAAAAAGGGCACACCTGTCCGGCTTCCTGACTTCACTGGCTCTCGAAGACATAACAATACTGCCCGCCACCACACATCCATCTTTCACAGCCGCCTGGCCTCCAATATAACTTGTATTGTAATTGTAACCGGTAAAGGGGTCGTCCGCCCAGTTCGCGGCGCCTTTGAACGATGGGCATTGATGAATTTTCTCTATCGTCTGACCCTGCCACAGCAAACCCGGCTCTACACTCCTGGCGCCGGAATCATAAACCGTCGTGAAGTCCCAGGCACAGGATTTGCGCACCGAGCCGTTGATTTCCATTATGGTGGCCATTGGAAAATAATCATTATTACTCTGCGCATACATTACTGCACTCATCCCCATCTGCCGCAGATTGTTCGAACAGCAGATACTTCTTGATTGCTCACGAACTCTGTTAAGCGACGGCAGCAGGATGGCCATCAACATCGAGATAATGGCAATGACCACAAGCAGCTCTATAAGTGTAAAGCCATTTTTTCGCATATCGCTCACTCGCATTCCCAGGTACATTCCAGCCAGTTATCGGCAAGTACGCCAACATCCGAAATATCAACCCAATCGGCTGCGACAATCGCAAAATCCTGAAGGTTTACTCTGCAATCTCCATTCAAATCGCCCAAAGGATACGGATGCCTGTAATCGCCGCAGCAGCTCACATCCGCAATCGCATCAATTTCCGGCAGCCCCGGACTCAGAGGGTCATCTTTAATTCTCACATACTGAATCCATTCCAGGCCAAGTGTGCCGATATCAAATCCTGTCCCGCCCGCCGAGCCGTCATAAGCGTCAATTATCGCGCTAACACTGTTCCCATCAAAACCAGCGGTGGTTAGATTCGGGTCCACAGGCCGCGTTGGGTCAAGCTCCTTTGCCCAGACATCATTAACATCATCCCATTTATAGCTAACTGTCGGCGCAAAATCGTCCGCATACGGCCCGGTGGAAAATTCATACCAGTCGTTACCGTCCTGACTTACGGAAACTATTCCTAATTCTGCATAAAACCCACTGCCAACCGTAACGGTTTCCGGGTTCGATTCCGGCCCCCACGCTCCTCCATCTTCTATTCGCCACCTCGCATTTCCAAAGATAATAAAGTCAATACCGTAGGGGTTGTTCTCATCATTTCCGACAGGGTGGTTAAATCGCAAAATAAGCTCTCCGCCGCTGCCTATTGTAACAACCTCAAACGCCCGCCACGCCGGGTACACCGGCACCACCGCCATCGAAATTTCAGGCCCAATATATAAATCACCTGTAGTTTCCAGCGCAGGCCTGCCGAGAGCAGTTTCCGGATGATTGTAAGGCTCAAGGCTAATTACATCGAACCCAACGCCCGTCCCTTCGATATAACTTACGACCTCCTCAGCAAAATCATTCGCATCGTAATCGTATGCCGCCGCCGTCGCCGCAAAATGCAGCAAAATCAAAGCAACAGCCGTATTTGTTATCTTAACACGCATCATTTTGCCT
>CAZWKM010000252.1:0-3670 GCA_964634165.1 uncultured Pirellulales bacterium
GTAAACCTAAGACAATCATTCTCCATAAAAAATGCAGGCCTGTTCGTAACAAAACAGCAATAGTCTGTCGTTTTCGTCCTTCCAAATAGACTGTTCGAAGAAAACCGGAACGAAGCACTATTGTTATAAGGCTTAAGGCGAACGAAAAACAAGTGGCGAGAACTGTTAAACTCAGCGCTGAATCATATTTTAGTTTTGTACGTAGCTTAATCAAAAATGGCAACAAGACAGTAAGCCCAATAATAAGTATTACTTCTGGCCAGCGGGCTTTGAGGATTGCTAATGTTTTCTTGATTTTGGTCATTTTACCTTGCGAGTTGGAAGTTTTCGGGGCCGACGAGTTGTCTCATTTTTCGGCAAAAATCCAGGTCTGGGTTGACGGAAAGTTCTCTGTCGGCGGTTGCATAAACCCTGCCTTTGTCCGTTCTTATCGCTACGTAAACAGGGCTTCTACCTCTGTGGCTCCGGCAGATGCTTTTTATGGTCGCTACTTTTTCTTTAGTAACGTCTTTAGCATCCAGCCGAATCCTGACTTTTGCAGCTAACTTTTCTCTGACCTCGTCCAGAGGTATCAGCTCCACAGCTAAGATGTTGGGTTTCTCCCTTCTGTAATCGAGTTTTCCCTTTACAAAAACAACTGTATCGGCGACCAACGAACTGCTGAATCTATTCAGCACATCCGGGAACATTACCACCTCGACCTGGCCCTGCAAATCTTCGAGCGTAAAGACAGCCATTTTTGAGCCGGCATTTCGGCCCGTCTTTGTCAGATTAAATCTTATCTTCGTTATCATTCCGCCGATTACGATTTGCCGGTCCTGGCTAAAATCGCCTAATTGCGAACTGTTGAGTGTGGAATAGAGATTTATCGTTTCAGCGTGATGGCTGAGCGGGTTGCTGGTTACATAGAAGCCGAGGACCTGTTTTTCATAAGCGAGCATCTGCAGCTCGGGCCAGGGCGGGACATCGGGCAGGCGCTGATGGTCCTGCGAATAGTCGTTCTCGCCGGTCTGGCCGAAGAAAGACATCTGGCCGTTTTGTTTGTCGGCCTGGAGGCTCGCTCCGACTTGCATTGCCTTTTCGAAGCCGGCCATCATTTGGGCACGATTTCCGCCGAGCCGGTCGAAGGCACCCGCCTTTATGAGGGCTTCGATGACCTGCCTATTGGCAGCCCTTAAATCGACATTTTCACAGAAATGGAAGAGACTCTGGAATCGGCCGATTTCCTGGCGAGCCGCAATGATTTGCTCAACGGCCTTTTCGCCGACGCCTTTGACAGCGGCCAGACCGAAGCGTATTACGCCCCTTTTGTCTCTGGTATCGTCTTCGCTTTTATACAGCGGCGTGAAATCGACGCCGCTTTCGTTGATATCGGGTGCCCGGACTTCAATACCCATCTCCCTGCATTCGGTGATATATTCGACGACCTTGTCGGTATTGCCCATCTCATAAGTCAAAAGCGCCGCCATAAATTCGACGGGCCAATGTGTCTTCATATAGGCAGTCTGGTATGCGATAATGGCATAGCGGGTCGAATGGCTTTTGTTGAAGCCATAGCCGGCGAATCGTTCGATAAGCTCGAAAATCTGTTGTGCCTGCCGGCCGGTTAAGCCCTTATCGACGCAGCCCGCTATGAACCTCTCCCTTTCCTTGGCGATGGTTCTGGCTTTCTTTTTGCTTATTGCCTTGATGAGGCCGTAGGCCTCCCGCAGCGGTATATCGCCGAGGCGATTACAAATACGCATCACCTGTTCCTGATAGACCATAATGCCGTAGGTTTCGTCGAGGATTTCTTTCATAATCGGGTGCGGCAGGGTCCATTTTGCGCCGTGCTTTCGGTCAACGTAATCCGGTATTAATATCATAGGGCCCGGGCGAAAAAGGGCATTGGCGGCAATAAGGTCTTCAATCCGGTCGGGCTTCATCTTCATCAGCAAGTTCTGCATACCAGCGGACTCAAATTGGAAAACCCCTTTTGTTTTGCCGCTGGAGAATATCTGGAAAACCTTGGGGTCGGTAAGTTCGAGTTTTTCCAGGTCGATTGTCTCGCCGTGAATGTCTTTGACCAACCGGCAGGCCCGCTCTAATACGCTGAGGGTCTTCAGGCCCAGAAAATCCATCTTCAGCAGGCCGACTTTTTCGACCATAGGTCCTTCGTACTGGGTTATGATATCGTCCGAGCCGGGTGCCTTATAGAGAGGTACGAAATTGGTCAACGGCTCATCGGCAATGACGACGCCGGCAGCGTGGACCGATGCGTGGCGGGCAAGGCCTTCGAGCCGCTTGCAGATGTCAATTACTTTTCTCGTCTCGTCGCTTTGTTCGTAAGCCTGTTTTAACTGCGGCTCGGTCTTCAGGGCCTTATCGAGCGTCATATCAAGGGAGAAGGGGACAAGCTTGGCCAATCTGTCGGCCTCTGCCAACGATACACCGAGCACCCTGCAGATGTCGCGGATAACCGCTCTGGTTTTTAGAGTTCCGAAAGTTATAATTTGCGCGACGTAGCCGTACTTCTGGCGGACATAGTCGATGATTTTTGCCCGGCCGGCCTGACAGATATCGATATCAACATCGGGCATTTCGTTACGCTGCGGGTCCATAAAACGCTCGAAGAGCAGGTCGTAGCGAATCGGGTCAACATCGCACAACTCGAGACAGTATCCAGCAAGTGTCCCTACCGCGCTGCCTCTGGCGCCTACGGGGATATTGTTTTCGTGTGCGTATTTGCAGAAGTCCCAAACGATAAGAAAATAGCTGGCGAAGCCTTTCGATTCGATTACGTCCAGCTCCCTGTCAAGTCGGCTTTTTATTTGCTCGCTAATTTTGCCGTATCGCTGCTTTGCTCCCTCATAGCACAATCTGGTGAGAAACTCTTCGGGAGACGAGCCGTCAGGAGGCCTAAAGCGGGGCGCGTGACGTCTTTTTAAGTCAAGCTCCACATTACATCGCTCGGCAATTGTTAGAGTATTGTCACAGGCCTCGCAGGTCTCGGCAAAAAGCTGGCGCATTTGTTCAGGGCTTTTTAGAAAAACGTCTTCTGGATATATCATTCTGCCGGCGTCGTCAGCGTTTTTGCCGGTGCCTATACAGCATAAACAATTGTGCGCCTCGTAATCGTCTTCTTCCAAAAAGTGCACGTCGTTGGTTGCGACCAGCCCCAGGCCCATCTTTTCCGCAAGGTCAATCAACCCCTGGCGAACATTAGGGTCATCATCTTCGTGGTTCTGGACCTCGATGAAGAATCTGTCAGGGCTGAATATCTTCACGTAACTCTCTGCGGCCAGGCGCGCCGCCTGTTCGTCGCCGTTGGAAAGGCGCACGGCAATCTCACCTTTTAGACAGGCCGACGTGGCTATCAAACCCTCGTTTAGCTCGGCGAGGAGTTCCTTGTCAATTCTTGGGCGATAGTAAAATCCTTCAGTATAACCGGCACTTGTCAGCTTTAGCAGATTTTGATAGCCGGCATTATTTTCAGCTAAAAGTATCAGGTGATATGCAGCATCGGCGATGGAGGTCTTAGTCCTGTCGAACCTGCTGCCGGGTGCAATATATGCCTCGATGCCTATTATTGGCTTGATGTGCGCCGAGAGCGCTTTCGTATAAAACTCGACGGCACCGAACATATTGCCGTGGTCGGTAACGGCCACTGCGTCCATTTCCAGTTCTTTGC
>CAZWKM010000253.1:0-3654 GCA_964634165.1 uncultured Pirellulales bacterium
ACCACTTTCTTCGTGTGTTTAGTTTTCATTTTTGCACTCCTAAAAACTTATTTTCACTTTTTTACTACTGACGTCTTAACTGTCAGCTTAACAGTAAGCCAACCTGTTTTTCTTTCCTCCGTTGCGGATTTGATATTCCCGCAATACAGCGCTCGAATCTCATTTCCAACTTACAACGCTTTGTTCGCCTCTAAACTCCAGCCGGCCGTAACCGTTGTGCCGGGATTTCCCAAGGCATCATAAGGCGTATATTCCCACTCAATTTGGCCGTAACGGAATGATATCTCTTCCAGGTGGGTAAATTCACCGTTGCTTCGGTAGGACATAACGGGTGTAAACGCAGAGACTACTACATCCTTGAGCATGACCTTTTTGTAAACAACTTTATTGCTTGTTACCGGCTCTACCATAGTAAACTCAATTACAACATCAGGGATATGCTCGCCTTTGGCGCAGAACACATACAATTTAGGTGAAGCTTTGTCGATTTCCTTGACGATGGTGAAGTCGGAAAATTCGGCTCTTCTTCCGGAACGGCCCCCGACACCGGAATGAGATGTCGCTGCCGGCTGCTGTGCAGAGTGATGAACCGCCAGCACTTCAATCCAGCCTCCATGGTCGGCGTCGGTTGACTCGCCCTCAATGCCGGGAACGTTAACGTCCATATAGGCAAGAGACCTCACCTTGGCCGCAGCGACGGGTCCGGTGAGCTGGCCCGAGCCCACGCTCAGCGAACTGGTCAGGTTATAAAGCTGTTCAAGCGTGTGCATTGTAGGGCCGGGGGGCGAAGTCGGCTCCAAACCGCCACCACCGGCAGTGAGGGAAAACAGCACCAAAGCCGCTAATACCATCAGGCCCACTGAAAGCAGCGTTCTTTTCTGTTTATTTTTCATTTTATCGTTCTCCTTATTTCGCTCTCATTTTTTTCACTATTTTTACTTCTTCAGTCTCGAACTACATCAATCACGAACCGTTCGTACCTACAGTGGTTGATTGCTAAGCAAATCCCAGCTTCTCACCTCTCCACCGATATCCGACCAGGTAATTTGACGATACTTGAACGAAACTTCTTCCATATGGCCGTAGTCCTGGAACCCTTCCCGGTAGACCATACGGTTCTTTATTCTCGTAATTACAGCGTCCACGAGTATGATCTCGTAATACGGGGACTCCATCGGATCGAACGGAGAAGGTAGCATACTTATCACCACGCTCTCGAAATGCTGGCCCGCGGCACAATAAAAGCTCAAATGCGGCGAAGCCTGGTCAATCTCCTTGGTGACAGTAATCTCTGAAAATCCAGGTCTGACGCTCCAGGGGTCGTTTGGCTCTCCTGAGCTGGGTGAAGCCGTAATTCCAAAATCAAGGTCTATCACCTTGATTCCGGACATCTCGATGCCTGGCACAACGGTTATTTCCATTAAAGCGTGCCCGCGCCCTTGGGCCGCGCCGATCGGTTCGCTTGGTATAGTACCGGCCCCGACCATTAGCGAAAACAATATCAGAGCTACCAGGGCCAGTATGCCACCGCTGACTACGGTTTTTACTGGTTTTGTTTCCATTTTACTGTCCTCCAAAAATGGTAATTTATTTTGAACTGAATTACGGATTGATTTGTGGATATACATTAACCGAGGGGGGACATCGGAGGCCCCCGCACCCCCACCGGAATAGTCAAAATCGGAATCTTCACCACATCCTCACGGGGCAATAGTTCATCTGATAAGTATAAATCTTCGCCCCATAAAATGCAAGAAAAAACTCTGACGGATACGAGAGAAAACCCCGGACGGGGTGTACAATTGGGCGAAATCTCTTCATTGGGACAAAAATAACAGGAAATACGAAAGGACAACGGCGGAGTAAATATCGAATATCGAACAGGCAATAACGAATGACAGGAGCGTAAACCCGGGGCCGAGTCTCCATATTAGTTAGCCACAAACGCAACGGGCACCCACAATATCACTATATTTAGCAAAAATCCCTGGCATAAAAATTCTTGACATATTGTTCGGCTTACATTAGTTTCCTTATTCTAACTGTCCGTATGTGGCAGATGAAGGAAATTTTCTAAACTGTTTGGAGGTTTTTTGTGGCTAAAGAGCTGACTCGTGAACTCATTAATGCAGGGGTCCATTTTGGACACAGTGTGAGCCGATGGAATCCCAAAATGGCCCCGTTTATTTTCGCAAAACGCGGTAATATTCATATTATTGACGTGAAAAAAACCTTAAAGGGGCTGCTGATAGCCAGAAAGCTTCTTGCTGAGGTGGTCTCTTCCGGCAAAGATGTCGTTTTTGTAGGCACGAAGCGTCAGGCTCAAAAAGCCGTTGAGGCTGTTGCGGAAAAGTGCGGGATGTATTATGTCTCCGAGCGGTGGCTCGGCGGAATGCTTACCAACTTTAGGACCATACGCTCTCGACTCCAAAGACTCGAGCAGCTGGAAGCTATGCAAGAAGATGGAACACTTGAGAGTGAGAGCAAGAAGCAGGCGTCGAGACTCAAACGCGAAATGCGAAAGATAAAGAGTAATCTGGATGGCATTCGCAAGATGTCTCGTCTGCCGGGTGCTGTTGTGGTGGTTGACGCCAGGAAGGAATATCTTGCCTTGCGTGAGGCCAGTAAGCTGGGAATTGCAACAGTGGGACTTCTCGATACGGATTCCGACCCTGATACGGTGGATGTGGCGATACCGGCCAATGATGATTCCATCAGAGCGATTGATTTGATACTCAACGAGCTGGCCGATGCGGTGGCGATTGGTAAAACGATGGTGTCAGCTCGGCCGGAACCGAAACAACGGCCGAGGCGGGTCCGCTCAAGAAAGCCGACCATCGCTCGTGCCGATAAAGCCGAACCTGAGACTGTTACCGCTGTCGAGCAGACCTCAGCAAAGACTGCAGAGCCGCCTTCGCAACAAGCCCAAACACAGCAGCAGGAACCGAATGCACAAAACGTGAAACCTGAAGCGTGAAACGAGATACGAAATAATAGGAGTTTTTAAGATGGTAGAAATTCCAGCTTTGATGGTGGTGAAATTGCGAAAGATGAGCGGACAGGGAATGATGGACTGCAAAAAGGCGCTCCAGGAAGCAAATGGTAACATCGAGCAGGCCATGGGGATACTTAGAAAAAAGGGGCTTGCAACCTTAGCAAAACGCGCTGAGCGCGAAACTTCGGAGGGGATAATTGTCAGCAAGGAAAGCGCCGACGGCAAGACCGCTGCGATGGCAACGCTTTGCTGCGAGACCGATTTTGTGGCCAGGAGCGTTGATTTTGTGGCGGCGGCAGACGCCCTGGCTGACTTCGCACTGGTGTGCCCGGCAGATGAGGGGGCCGAGAACATTCTCGAAACGTCCGTTGACGGCAGAAAATTCAATGACACTCTGACCGAAATAGTCAGCAAAACCGGCGAAAAAATACAGGTGGGAGATTTCGCAAAATATAAGCTCGACGGCCACGGGCTTATAAGCGTGTACATTCACTTCAATAAAAAAGTGGGCACAATGGTTCAGATTGAGACCAGCGACGAAACGACTGCAGCGGCAGATGCGCTAAAGCAAACGGCGGCCGATATAGCAATGCACATTACCGCAACCAAGCCGCTGTCTCTGGATAAAGAGGGGATTAGTCCTGAGACAATCGAGCAGG
>CAZWKM010000254.1:0-3652 GCA_964634165.1 uncultured Pirellulales bacterium
ATCACCGCACCATTTTAACGATTACCTGTCTTAGATTCAATCCACTCGGGATCAGAGCAGCAATAGTATGTTCAAAACGTTCACCATTTTCTGAGAATTTTTTAAGTCTTTGATATTACTAACCTTCAGTTTTTGCGATTTTATGAGCTAATTGGCCTTTTAGTTGTACTATGGTTGTACGGATTTTCCTCCCTAATTAGAACCGTAAGATCATCATGCAGAGCCAATAAGAAAGGTTGATTTTCAAGGCCAGCTTGATTGAGGTGCTGAACTTGGCCTTAACTTCACACCTCACAACTGCTCGGTCAAAATGACGACCTGGAGTTTGAAATTAATTGCAGGGGGTTGTAATTGAATTGCAGTTTAGCCAATTCGCAGCCATCTTTGCGAAATCGGTAAAATCAACCTCTCCGTCACCGCTAATGTCGGCACTGTAGCACCCTTGGCATTTTGGATTCAGCCATTGTATCGCAAATTTCAAAAGGTCCACTGTATCCACATCACAATCGCCGTCGAAATCGCCGTCTAACTTTTCCAAACAGAGCGGTTCATTTGAGGTAACTGTCGCGCTTAGGATGATAACGTCTTCGTCGGGTCTTCCACCTGTTATTGGTGTTGTGGGCAGTAGGGCTATAGCATTGACAACGCTCATTCCGTCGATTACCCGGCCAAATACACAGTAACCGATTTGTGCGTGTGGATTTCCCGTGTAGTAGTTGTAAATGATTGAGTCATAATCGAGAGCATCGTTGTCATCGACGTTAATGAAAAATTCTGATGTAGCGGTGTCGGCATAAGTGGTTCTGGCCATTGCGACGGTACCGATAAGATTTGAGATGCGATTTAAGCTTTCATTTTTTATTGGCGGGCCTGGTGTTCTTTTGTCCATGTTGGTGTCGTAACCACCGCCCTGAACCATAAAATCGCTTATAACACGGTGGAAAATCAGGCCGTCATAAAAACCGCTCCGGACATAATTGATAAAATTGCTAACTGTGATGGGGGCCTTGTCTGGATAAAGCTCTAAAACGATGTTTCCACTGACAGCTCCTGTTATCTGTAGAGTAACCTGCGGATTGTCCGCGAACGAATCGGCTGTGACAGCCGATAAAATCAGCATAAACAAAATAACAAAGGAAATTTTTGTTTTCATCACCATAACCCCAACCAGAAAATGAGGCTTAAAACAGGGCCATTCCTTATAAACTGACATTTCTCATATTAAACGCTTAGCTACGCCGCTGAGCCTCATTTTCAATAGAATATCAAACCTGTCTTGAAAAGTCAAGATTTTTAGCGTTTTTTTCTCAACATCACCACACCCAAGCCGAGCAGTAAGAGCGTGGTGGGTTCAGGGGTTAGAGTAATTTCACTATTTGATTCTCAGTTTTTGCCTGAGCACCCGTAAGTTAACAACATCTTCTTCATTATAGTCTAATAACGTTTGTAGGGCTTGTTCGTTGTTGTTGTTCACATAATCATACCAGAGCTGCACAGCCATATATCCATCTACACCCGTCAGTCGTCTTTGTATGCCCAACAGTCCCTCAACTACTTTCAGCCCCCCATACAGATTGCGCCGCCAACAATCATACATCAAATCGGTGTGATTAAAGCAATCCTTCAAGTTTATCCCAAGTTTGGCTTCAATAAATGGCAGGTCAAAACGGCTGCCGTTGTAACTATAAATCTCATCTACGCCCTTGAGGGATTTGAGTAAATTTTTTGAAAGAACTATTGTTGCCGTGCACTCAAATGATTCTTTGCTCAGGTTTGCCCATATCCCAGGTTTTCAGTCTGAGTCGTGGTCGCGCCTGAGACTCAAGTTCTACACAACATCCGATAATGACTAAACCAGATGATAAAGGCAAATTGAACAATCAGACGAGCAGAGATGTTGATGACATATTGCAAAGATCGCCTTAAGATACAGCAAAAGATTAACGAGATCAGGAATATACGACAAGGAATGTAGAGAACTCTCTAATCAAGGTTGGTACATAAAATAGGGGCAGGTCACCAAAAAAAACGACTCATTTATCATGTTACTTCTTTGATAACACTCTATCCATAGCCTCCATAGAGGACAAGTAGAGTCCATTAGAATAATTTGCCAGGATTCGCATTGCAGTGGCTTTATCCTCAGGGTACAGCCTACAAGCAGCTTCTTCAAGGGGACCCTGCAGCCTAAGAGCATTGTTCTCGATTTGCTCAGCCTGAGCCTTTACCCGTGTAATTGTTTTAGCAGAAGCACCATGAACTTTGTTACGAAAGTTGGAGAATGTCCAAAAAGCCTGGAGCGGATCGGCCTGGAAAATACAGCTGACTTTTTCATCATAGAAGACCACTGACGGTCTTTCTGATTTTGAGGAAAAACCTGTAGGGAAATCAGAAATACCGAAGTGAAAAGGAATATAAAATGAAGTGCGAGGGGGAGCAAGGCAGGTCCAGTAAACGATGCCGATGTCCAGAGGCATGTTCCTGCGCAACTGGACAACAAAGCTGGTCTGTGTGCTGCCCCTGCAAATCGCGCAAACGCTTTTGTCCGTGTTCTCCGTTAGCGATGAGGGTGGGAGTTTCTGTGCATCATAGTCGTGACGCAGAACCTGCATGATCCGAGCTATGCCTACCTTTCGTCGCGGCACGACAGAAAAGGGCAGGTTCGGGCCAAGCGGAATCGGTTCGGCGACAACATAGCTGAGGCCGCTCCAATGCCGGCCGAAGTTGGATAGACTTGAAGCTTCCTCGGCATTTGCATAGATTCTGGCAAAATCGAATGGTCCGTCCTTTTCTGGTTTGTACCAACCTCTTGAAACAGCATATTTGATGATGTCCTTCGAAGCGAGGAAGTTGTCCTTATCCGACAGGTCAACCTGGTGTACCGTAAATGTATTGGCAACCATTGCCACCTCGTTATCGCCAACCCGCTGAGCCAGCCAGTGTTTTCCATTGACGACACAGAAAAGCCACCCTTCGCCGGGGTCACAGATGACGTATGTCCGGCCGGAGTTAATGTAGCCGAAGCGCTCCACCAGTCGTCCAGCTAATAAGACACCTTCGCGTGCGGTCTTGGCCCGCTCAGCCACCAGGCGTCGCAGCATATAGCCTATTCCACCATCAGTGATTCGCGGCTTATCTTCCCGTGAAGGGCAATTGTCCGAGGTGATGCTGACGCCCCATTCATTGATGTAGCTGTCGGCGAAAAGCATGCCCGGCACTTCCGACCATATATAGGCCCAGGTTTGTTCGACCTGACTCAGTTCGCCTCCATTTCGCAGCTTCACTTTTTCTCCAGGTGCGTGTTTTCTGCGTGGGATTTTGTGATGATTTACAATTTGAGGGATAGGGTCATCTTCGTTGTGGGCCATAATCACATATCCGTCAACCGAAGCTTCCCTGCCTGCTACTATCGAAAAACATCCCTCACATTGTGCCGCAAATATTGTCAAGCAGAACACAAATACAGCGGCAACCGGAAATATCCTGGTAGATGTTTTCTTTACATTCATATTCGTTTCCTTTTCAAATAAGTTAACTATTTCAATAAACTATGGCTTTTGCAATTCACCTTCGCTTGAAGCCACAACCACGGCGCAGGAGGCATCACCCGTAACGTTTACCACGCTGCGGCACATATCCAATATACGTTCCA
>CAZWKM010000255.1:0-3648 GCA_964634165.1 uncultured Pirellulales bacterium
AATCAGTCGGGTCTCCGGACACAACAGGGTCAAAGTTTATCCAGCCGACGTTCTCACCCCAGGCGTATCCGGAAAGGTTACCCGCGCCGTCATTGCCCACACCACCGTAGTTTTCAGGCCAGAGGTTTATCCAGCCGATATTTTCCGCCCAGACGTAGCCGATAAGGTTCGCATCGCTGACCGTTACACCCGGCCCTTCGCTTGGCTCGAAATTCAGCCAGCCGACGTTCTCGCCATAAGCATATTGACTGCTGTTATCATAAGGGTCGATATTCTCGGCGGACGCAACTGTGGCTAAGGCCGATATTGCCATAGCAAATATTGCTAATTTTGTTCTTTTCTTTCTCGTTTCCATTTTTTAACCTTCTGAATTTTCCCAATTTTTTGTTGCTGATGACAGAATCGTGAGCCTGACAGTACGCCAGTTGGTTTTTCTTACCTTCTTTTCACGCTCAAACTTCCTCTCTATTTACATTCCAACCGGCTTCTGAACTCCCTACTAAATTCACCACTCGGGCCGTAGGTCATATACCTCAATCAAGTTTCACCGAAACCCGGCGATACTGCTGCCGCAATCAGCAACTATATTTTGCTATTCTTTCAATTAGGAGTGAGGAGTCGAATCCTCAGCTGTGATTCTGTCTGGCTCCCAGGTCCATATAATCTTTCTGTATGTAAAAGAAACATCTTCCATATGCAGCAAAGAGGGATTGATTGCTACGATAATGGCATCCTCTAATTTCGTCGTGAAGTAATGTTCCTCACCACCAGTAGGGTCTATACGGTACCATTTGAGTTCTACCACTAACCGCTCCCCTGTGACCAGCGCCTGATAGAGCAGGGGACTTGCCTTATCGATAAGCTTGACGATACTGAGGGGCTGATGCACCCGTACACCCATTGGCTGACCGGCTGTGTCAAGAGGTATATGCACATCGTGTTCGAAACTTACAACTACGCTTGTGCCCTCCTTCCCCGCTGCCGTGCAGCTTCCCGGTATAACGCCCTGTGTCTGGCCCTCAAGCGAGATATGTATTGCCCCTGAGCCTTCAACCTCCGAGTGATGTGGGATCGAATCCCCGTCCTCGGACCCTGCTGACGTGACCTCGTTATAAATCTCATCCAGAGTGTGCATCGTCGGCCCGGGCGGTGCATTCGGCTCCAAATTCCCGCCTACAGCGAACAGCGAGAACACGCACAGAGCAGCCAAAGCCAATACAGCCGCCACTACTTTTGTTTTTGCCTTTCTCGTTTCCATTTTTTTGCTCCTTAAATAAACGTTAATGTTTATAGCACACCTGTCACGCACAGGCTCGGCTCGAAATTTAACCAGCCGACGTTCTCGCCATAAGCATACTGGCTGCCGTCTTCATACGGGTCGATGTTCTCGGCAAAACTCTGGCCAACGCTTAGCATCAGTACCGCTATAGCGCCGACAATTTGCATTAAATGTTTATGTTCATACATACTTTTACTCCTTGATTATTTTAGTACTGAAAGTTCGCCTGTGGCGAATTCCTTCGTCCATCGTCTGTCCTCCGTCTTCCGTCTTCTGTGCTCTGTCTTCTGTCCTCTGTCATCTGACTTCCGTCCTCTTTAACATTACGGTGCAACATTCAGTCCGACCTGGCATCCTGTCCCGGTATATATATTGGTAGTGTTGCTATATGAAGTGTTCTGGTCAACCAGGCAGTAGGCCGAAACATGAAGACCATAAATGCCGTTGCTGCGTGCCGTATTCCCGATGATGCTCGACCCGAGACCCGTATGCATACCCCCCGAATTGCCAGAGGCCGTATTGTTGATCAGACTCGTACCGTCACCGCAGTATATGCCGTAACCTGTATTCTCGCTTGTGTTATTGCCTGTAACCGAACAGTCATGGCCTGCTTCGATTCCATAACCGTTGTTGCTGTAAACCGTATTGTCGCTGATTGTACAATAATCACGAACGCTGATACCTTTATCTCCATTATTATAAACATTGTTACAGCTCAATTTGCAATTTGAATAAGTACTGATGCCGTAATCTCCATTACCCGACACGACATTACCCGACACAATACTCCCCGGGAAAGCCACTATCCCCATACTGGCATTGTCCCTGACAATATTATCTTCAATGATACAGTTCTCGCCGCCAAAAATTCCGTGGACCAGGCAGTCCGTCGAAGCATTTCCTCTGACTGTGCTTCCGTTTCCGGGAAGAATCCCCGTAAGCCGGCTGCCCTTAACCGTATTGCCGACTATCAAACTGTTATCGCGCGTGTTGATTCCGTATTCGTTACCTTCGGTACTGCATCCTTTGACAATATTGTTCGTGCCTCTCAAACGTATACCGATCTCACGGCTGCCCGCAACACGAACATCGATAACGCGTGTCCTATGACAATACACGCCGGCACTATCGGCTGCATAAATACCATAGCGAAAACCGTTATATGTAACTCCTCCCTCGGATGAGTTATTACTAAAAATACTGCCGTTTCGTATTTCTACATTGTCGTTTCCGGGGGCAATATATATCCCGTCAAAGTTCAAGTTCGGCCCGGGATTTTTAATGTCCCACGAAGACCTGATCTCATAACCCATAAGATCGACCGTCACATTACCGGCTGTAATCTCGATACCATGTTTGAAGTTGATAAGAATATTACCCGTCAGATAGTACGACCCGGGCTCATCGACAACATACAACCCCGTCGCGGAACTATTCAATGACTGAATAGCTATCCGAGGCTCAACCTCATCCAATGTCTTCATCGTCGGCCCAGGCGGCGCGCTCGGCTCAAGACTGCCGGCATAGCCCATCACTGAAAAAGCGACCAGGCCGGCTAAGGCCAATACACTCACCACAACTTTTGCACTTTTGCGTTTCGTTTCCATTGTTTTCTCCTTTCGAACTTTGTCCCTGCCCCATCGAAGATCCGGCTTTAGACGGAGCAGGGAACTGTTAATATTTCACGGCACGCCCTGTGCGCACCGATACCTTCTCGCAAAACTTCACAGAATTGAAATAATAGAATCGCATTTTCCCATCACATCCTTCTCTCGTAAAACCACATAAAACAACATCATTATACCTTTTCACACACCTCGCCGTCAACAGAATTCCCGAAAAAACCCGCGGCCAATTACTATCAAACTATCAGTAATACAATCTTTCAACTCCTTGTTTTTTATGCGTGTTTTTTAAAAACAATTTTTATAACTCTTTTCTCTTTAAGGCCTTATATCCTTTTTTGGTCCCTTTGAACATTTGCCCTTTTTTGTCTTTTCTCTGCGACCTCAGCGATCTCTGCGGTAAATCTTTTTTGGTTGCGGCTATGCTGCTCCAGGTTAATCCGTGGCTAAATTTTTTGCTAATTCGGTTTTGTGGATTGTTAAGATAGGTAAGATTTTATGAAAAAATCAACCAAAAGTGCGGGTAGCTAAAACCTAAAATCGAAAAATCGAAAAATTTCTTTACTCCTTTTCTCACATCGAGTTACGAGAATCGGGAATCGAGAATCGAGGACTTTTTTCGACTCAAACGCGCATGTTCGCCCAATTATAGAGGGACGTCTTTTTTGCCCCCGGCCGCCCTAATTTTAGTATCAGCAGATACACGCACATAAACCTTTATTTGGCATAAAAGCCAAGGTTTTG
>CAZWKM010000256.1:0-3648 GCA_964634165.1 uncultured Pirellulales bacterium
TAGAGCTGCTGCGCTATCTCAAAGATGACCCGGATACGGATGTAATTCTTATGTACCTGGAGGACATTACTAACGGTCGTGAGTTTCTTGAGACCGCCAGGGAAATCACATGGGATGCCCGCAAGCCTATGCTCGCCATCAAGTCCGGTCGTTCTGCGGAGGGCGCCCGTGCGGCCGCCTCTCACACCGGCGCTCTGGTCGGCTCTGATAATGCATACGATGCTATTTTTTATCAGAGCGGAATCCTGCGGGTGGAGGGCGTCGATGAGCTTTTCAACCGTGCCGTTGCTTTTTCCAAACAGCCGATACCTAAGGGCAACCGCATCGCCATTGTTACAAATGCCGGAGGTCCGGGCATTATGGCTACGGATGCCGCTATTCGACACAACCTGAAAATTGCCGCTCTATCGGAAGAAACAAAGCAGAAACTAAAACAAGAGCTTCCACCAACTGCCAGCATCGAGAATCCTGTTGATGTGATTGGAGACGCCACGCACGAGCGTTACGAAGCGGCCATTCGCCACATTCTTGTGGACAAAAACGTGGATGGCGCCATCGTAATACTCAGTCCGCAGGCGATGACCGACGTTCTGGAGACGGCGGAGATTGTCCCACACGTGGTGAAGGATATCGACAAGCCGGTGCTCTGCTCATTTATGGGTATTGTCGATGTTTCCGAGGGCGTCAGATATCTGGAAAAGCACGGCATCCCGAATTACGCTTTTCCCGAGGCAGCAGTCAGGTCAATGGCATCGATGGCATTTTATGGAAACTTGCTGAGTCTCGAGAGGAGAGAGGTGCGGAGAGTGGCTGCGGACCGCGACACTGCCACTGCGGTTATAAAAAAGAAACTTGCAGGCAAGGACAGATATTACATGTCTGAAAAAGAGGCGAACGAAATTCTTCAGTGTTACGGGTTCCCTGTTTTGAAGAGTGTTCTGCTCAAAGATTTATCGCAGGTGGACGAAGCGGCGGAGGAATTTGTTTTTCCGGTGGCGATGAAGATTTGTTCTCCGGACATTGTCCACAAGTTTGATGTGGGAGGCGTTCGGCTGAAAATCAAGACGAAAAAGGCGGCGCGAAAGGCCTTCGAAGATATTATTGAAAATGCAAAAAAGTTTAAGCCCTCAGCAAAAATCGATGGAGTCATCATAGAGAGGATGGCCAGGCGTGGAGTGGAAATCATCCTCGGGGCCGTCAGGGACCCCAAGTTCGGACCAATCTGCATGTTCGGCCTCGGGGGGACATTTGTTGAGGCGATGAAGGACGTCACTTTCCGGCTGGCTCCCATGTGGGAGATTAGTGCGGAGATTATGATACGGACCATCAAGGCGTACGGTGTTCTCAAGGGGGTCCGTGGAGCACCGCCCTGCGACATCGCTGCCATCAAAGACTGCATTCTTCGACTTTCTCAGATGGTCGCCGACCACCCTGAGATAGCCGAGCTGGATATCAATCCGCTAATTGTCTATCCCGAAGGAGAAGGATGTGTGGTGGCGGACAGCAGGATTCTTCTGAAAAATCCGGAGTAGTATTAAGACCCCTCTTTCAAGATTTGGCCAAGTGTACACGTGGCGATGCCTGCTCGGCGCTGATTGTATAAGCGTTGCGCTAGTTAATAGGTGATGTATTTTAGTGGATTTTCCTTAATATTTATTCTATTGTGTGACGAAAACTTATAAGCAGCAGAATTGATATTCTAAGCCAGGGAGATTTGTGTAACTTATGAAGCAACAATGGATTGTGTTCGGGAGCGGAGACGGGCGTTTCGAATCCTGTCTCGGCGATTTTTTGCTGACTGGGAACTATTATGCCTATTTATGAGTATAAATGCGGTAAGTGCGGCAAGATAAATGAGTTTCTGGAAAACTCCTCCAGCAGAGCGAGCAGGAGGTATGCTTACTGCGGCAGTAAAAAATTGGAGAAGCAACTCTCTATATTCGCGCCCGGAGTTAAGGCGGGCGACTCGAAGCGCTGCCAGGGATGCAGCGATAATACCTGCCCATATACGGGAGATTAAGAATTCGGAGCTGAGCCACAGGGAGGCAAAAAAACGGATGAACGTGAAAAAGGGCGGCTATAACTTCAATGAAATAGAAAAAAAATGGCAGCGGTTCTGGGAAGAGCGTAAAACATTCAAAGCAAACGACTGCGATGATTCCAAACCCAAGTATTATGTGCTGGATATGTTTCCGTACCCCAGCGCCGCCGGTCTGCACGTTGGCCATCCGGAAGGTTATACCGCAAGCGATATAGTCACCCGGTATAAACGAATGAAAGGATTCAACGTCCTGCACCCTATGGGGTGGGACGCATTTGGTCTGCCGGCGGAACAGTATGCCGTTGAGACCGGCACGCACCCTGCAGAGACCACGCAAAAAAACATCGAGGGTATGCGCAGGCAAATCGAGTCACTTGGATTCAGCTATGACTGGAACAGGGAAGTTAATACTACCGACCCGAATTATTACAGGTGGACACAATGGGTGTTTCTGAAATTCTTTAACAGCTATTTTGATGAAGCTGAGCAGAAAGCAAAACCAATAGAACAACTTCCTGTTCCCGAAGGCCTGAGCGAAAATGAAAAATGCCGGTACATAGATGACCATCGTCTTGCTTATGAAGCAGAGGTACCTGTTAACTGGTGTCCCGCCCTCGGGACAGTTCTGGCAAATGAAGAGATAATCGGTGGGTTGAGTGAGCGCGGCGGGCATCCTGTAATCAGAAAGCCGATGCGGCAGTGGATGCTGCGAATAACAAAATACGCTGAAAGACTGCTCGAAGATTTAGCTGGGGTGGACTGGCCGGAATCGATAAAGAAATTGCAAATCGATTGGATAGGAAAAAGCGTCGGTGCAGAGGTCAAATTTGAGATAGAAAATTGCGCTTGGGATCTTTGGGTTTTCACTACGAGACCTGATACTTTATTCGGAGCTACTTATATGGTATTTGCACCTGAGCTTGACGTCGTAGATATGATCACAACTGATGAGCATAGAGAAGCGGTTGAAAAGTATCGTGAACAGGCGGCACGGAAGAGCGATTTGGACAGAACCGATTTAGCTAAAGAAAAGACAGGGGTTTTCACCGGTGGATACGCGATAAATCCGGTAAATAATGAAAAGATTCCAATCTGGATAAGCGATTATGTTTTGATAAGCTACGGTACCGGCGCCATTATGGCGGTGCCGGCCCACGACGAAAGGGACTTTGAATTCGCTAAAGAATTCGAACTGCCGATTCGCTGTGTTGTCGACCCTGATCCGGCTACTCTTTTAATCGACGTCGGTGTTTCAGGCGTTTATGGGGACCTATCTGACGAGGAATTTGAGGAACAGAAAGATAGTCTTGTCGAAAAGTTAAGGCAAGAGATTCTTGAAGGAAAAAAGTGTTATCCTTATGAAGGTATCGCGATTAATAGTGGGCAGTTTAACGGTTTGAGAACATCTGAATTCAAAGAAGATATTACAAATTGGCTCGCACAGAAGGGCTTAGGTAAAGAAGCTGTGAATTATAAGCTGCGTGACTGGCTTTTTAGCAGGCAGCGTTACTGGGGTGAGCCGTTCCCGATTTTGCACACCGGAAATGGTCGCGTCATCGGGCTTTCGGAAGAAGATTTGCCTTTAGAGCTGCCGGTGGTTGAAAACT
>CAZWKM010000257.1:0-3645 GCA_964634165.1 uncultured Pirellulales bacterium
GCCGGCGGCAACTCCTCGCCGCTCAGCCACATATCCGTAGGGACTGTCGAATGCATGTCGTTAGCATCCAGGCCGGAGCCATTGATGGTATTTTCAGGTCCCTGGTCTGCGGCCATCGAGCTGGAAGCTGTGGCAGTTATGTTCTCGGAGTCAATTACATAGGCAAGCGGCTCTACCGTAAATTGCCAGATGCCGCCTTCATCCCAGCCTGTGGTGCTGTTGGCTTCATCGACTTTCCAGTAGTAAGTCTTGCCGAAATCTAAAGAAAGGGTTCCGGTGGCAGGATAGCGGTTGGGGTCCTGGGTGACGCCGCCAACGCCGTCGTTGACATCGTTGAAGTCCTCACTAAGGAAAACCTTGTGCTTGGGTGATAACGCTCCCACAAACGGGCCCGGGGTCCAGCTAAGGACCACCTTGGGGCAAACATCCGTCGCCCCGTCATGCGGAGAAGGATGACCAGCCAGAACAGTAATGGCGCCCAACATGTCTTCAAACGTCGTGCCGATGCGGATTTCGTCGTATTCGACGCGGGCGCCTGCGTAGGAGAGCGTAGTGAACAGGGACTGGTCCAGGTCGGCGCTGTTCGAGACGGCGCCGGCGTTGAAAGCGGCCTCGGTCGGCACTGCAGCACCCTCGTTGACATCGAACTGGAATGCCTGTACCGTGTCATTGCCGGTGTCGGACCAGGTGATCTTGAAAACCCAGAGATGCGGTATCGGTGGGATGACGTTTATGGTGGAGGGCACGGTGTCGACGCTGAGGTTGATTGCGTTATCCCAGTAGTAGGCGCCGCCATCGCCTGCACTGTTACCCTGGACACCTCCGCCGATGGCCTGGCCTGCGGCGTTGTTGCCGCGGTCTTCCAGCAACTCACCGGCACCGATGGCCAGCATGGGCCAGTAACCCCAGGGAACGTCCCCCTGGGCGGCTACAATGCTCATCCACGTGGTGGAGCCGTCGACGAATGTGTCCGTTACGGAACTGGCCAGCGTGATGTGGCCCAACACGTGGGACCTGCCATCGAAACCAACAGAGATGAAACCGCCGGTTTGTGCGACGTTGTGGGCAACGCCGTCCCATGTGCGCCACTGCGGCGGATCACGGGGCCCATCCACTATCGTCATGCCAAAATCGTGCTGGTCCCAGGCGGTCCAGGACCCGGTCATACCACTGCCGGCGGGAGGCGTCTGGCCGTCTAACAGTTCGCCTACCGTATAGTCAAACGGCTCATAGAGCAGGAGGCTGGCCTGGACAACGCCGCTGCCCAGCAGCAACATCGCCAGCAATACACCAATCAAAACATTTTTTTTACACATAATAGTCCTCCTTCAAAAATTAAAATCGAATTCTGTGCCTGCTTAGCACAACTTTTCAGGATTCAGCGATACCTCCTTCCTTCATAAAGGGTCGTAAAAATTTGTGCCTCAAGGCACGAAAATACGGAGATAACAACAAATATATTGATATCAAATCATCAACGTTCTTTCAAGAAAAAACCGGCAAATTTTTCGAAAAATCCACAGAATTACGCCCTTTTTGCCCCAAAAACAAGCGGGGCCTATGCCGAATCAGTCGGCATAGGCCCCGAACTGTTGCAGACTCATCGGTGTTAACCAATGATACTTTTCTGGTATCAGCGTTTCTTACGAAGCAAGGCCAATCCACCAAGACCCAACAGAAGCATTGTGGCCGGCTCAGGAATATAGTGATTGTAAATCCTGACATTGTCTAAGGCGATTGCCCATTCCGCAGGGTCTGATAGGACCTCGTACGGGTACTCAGCGTTCAGAGAGCGACCGAGGCTAACCGTATCCAAGTGAATGTCGGGAATGTTGGGGTTGAAATTCCCTGGCTGCGTCCACCAGTCTTGGCCGTCCAATATGGTAACTTCAATCGGATGGCCATCGTCGTAGGCGACCCTCAAGCTGTGCCATTCACCGTCAGGGAATCCATCTCTTCCCGTCCCGGCCCAGTTAACCCAGAAATTATCATACTCGACGTCGCCCCAACCCGTGGACACAAAAACCGCCATGGAATGGTTGTCCGGTGTGTCATCGCGGGCCGAACTGATCAAGATACCGTCCCCCGCGCTGGCCATAAAGTCCATCTCGATCGTGAAATCGCCAGAGCCGTCGAACGGATTGACCGTGCCGAACGAGGCGGGCAGGTCCATGTACGCACCGCCGGCGAGCACCAATTTCCCGCCGACAACCTGAGCGCCTCCGCCGGGGATACCATCATAACCGTTCCCAGACGTGTCGCTGTAATCGGCGTCAAAGAGATACTCAGCCAGCAGGCCGGCCTTGGCACCCCCAGCCATCAGGCACAGGGCAAGAATCGCCACGGCTACGATTGTCAAAATAGCTTTACTTTTTTTCATCTCTTCTCCTTTAAAAATAAAACATTAAACAAAATTATCGCTTTGGCAACGAGCCAAAATATGTACTTACCTAAAAAGAACTCATTTTCTAAAGACTTGGCTTTTCACACCTTTCCTGCTCTTCCTGCGGATGCCCGTTCTGAGTTGTCGGTTGAAGTGCCTTTTCACCACATCAACCTCACGCCGCCTTCATCGCCAGCTTGCCAACTACTAATTTGGTTCACCCAGAACATCCGAATGCATTCTAAAGCCAAAATCCACATACTCCTATTGACTCAAGCTTATTTTCCCACATTGCCTATATTGCTGTCAACAAAAAGTTTGAAAAAAAATAACTAAATTTTTGATAAAAATTACGTAAAAACGCCTAAGCGCTTTATTTACAAGGCCTTACAGAACTTTGAGGAAATGATTAAGACGCAGTATGGCGAGTCCAGCGACAGCGACAACAGCAGATTTGAGCAAAAACCAGTGATGTAAGACTGGTGGCTTTGGTTTTTCAAAGTTGCTCTGGATGTGGATGTTCGACCTACTCACTTCGCCTTCTTCAACATCTCGAGAAACAGGTCGGTCCCCAACCGGTACAGCCCATTGCTGGTGCCGATATACATCTGCTCATCGAGCGGACATAGACAGAAGACAAGCAAATCAGGTTCGCTCAGAAGACACTGAATTTCGTTTGAACCCGGCTTACTTGCATAGAGTCCATTACCCGTTGCGAATACGAGCTGGCCCTGCCAGTGCACAAAGTCGAAAACATAGGACAGTTCAAAGCCTTGGTATCGCAGCAGTTGATTTTTTTTGGCAGTTCTCATGGTAACCTCTTTCACTGCGGTAATTCCTCGACTACACGAGAATTCCAGGGCTTTGCCATTTGCAACTGCCGTGCGCTGATACCAAGTCTGCGGAACAACAGGGGACGCCCCTGTTCCGAGCGTATTGCCTTTCACCCGCCAATAGAGATGGGGGACAAGCTTGATTTCTGTGCGGCTGATTTTCCGAAGGCACTGCCGAAGGCGGATGCAAAAATGATGAACCAGACCGCCAAAATCATATTTCGTCGCATGAAAGTGTCTCCTCTAAGAAACTTTGAAAAGAGCACCCTAAAAACTATGAACTACGAACTATGAACCACGAACTATGAACTATTAAGATGCCTGCTGGCGGTCGGCCTGGCTTTCACGTTCTTTTAAGAATTTCAGCCAATTCCTCCAGGCATTCCTGTAAATCTCACCGGATACCAAGAAGCCATCGTTATGGCTGCC
>CAZWKM010000258.1:0-3634 GCA_964634165.1 uncultured Pirellulales bacterium
CTGGCCGTTTGCAGTGTATGCGGCCCGGAAGTTGCAGTACGCCATTTTAAGTTTCCGCCATTGCCCCCGCAGGAAATAGAGGGAGCGATTCTGCTCGAAGCTGCACAGGTCTGCCCGTTCAACGTTCACGACGGGCCTGTTGACTATCAATTGATACCCAATGGCGCCGATAGTGTCACTGGCATCTTAGTAGCGGCAACGAATAAGCTGATAAAAAGCAAAGTACAACTCGCCAAAAATGCTTCTCTTGACTGCGTCCTGATGGATGTCAACGGATTGGCACTTTTGAATTGCCTCAGTAAATACGAAAAAGGCCATACCGGCCCCGCCGGAAGTAAGACACCTGAGCCGTCTGCCCCACTACTGGCGAGAACCTCTAACGAAGCAGGCCGAACAACTACAGCTATTCTGAACGTCGGCGGCGCTTATACAACGCTGGCAATTATGGGCGAAAATATGCCGTTTATCCGCGATATGGCCTACGCCAGTAATGATATTGTCAGGCAAATTGCAATCGAAAATGATATTTCAACAGAGCGTACCTGGAAGATTCTGTTCGGCCGCGAGGAGCCGACAGAACCGCCGATTACACTCGGTGACAGTTTGGAGAAGGCCTGTCAGAAACCGATTGCCGATGTTACCGAAACATTGCGCTACTACACGGCTCAGGAGAAATCAGCCATTGTCGAAAAGATATTCGTCTGTGGCGATTTTGCCCCGGTCAAAGGGTTTGTCGAGTTATTGGATAGCCGGCTTCCAGCAAAAGTTTCTGTGTGGAACCCCTTTGATAAAATACGCTGCAATGCAGGCCGGCTTTGTGAAGATATTCTTCAAAAGAACGGCCCTGCAATGGCAGTGGCGGCCGGCCTTGCTATGAGGGAAATCTGATATGTTCACGATTGACTTGTTAAAGGGACAGGGTCTTCCGGCAAAGAGCAGGCCTGAAGGCATAGCTATTGCCGCCACAACACTTGCAGTGCCTGTTATTATCGCAATAGTAATGTTCGGCTTCTATCTGCGCAACAAAATCATTATATCAATACAAAAGCAGGAAATAGTTAATTACGAAACAAAGATTGTCGAATTGTCGGACGCTGTAGAGCTGCAAAAATCATTCGAAAATGAGAAAAACGCTGTAAGCAGCTGCTTATCAGAAGTCTCAACGTTTATCAGCAGACATACTCAGTGGTCGCCTGTTTTGACGACACTGGTGAAGAATATGCCGGATTCGGTGGTGCTGACCGAGCTCAATGTAAAGCAGAGCTCTGTAAAAAGAAAAGTGCCCAAAAAAGATGACCCCAAAAAAATGATTGATATCTCCATCCCGGTAAGAACATTGCAGATGAATGTTTGCGGAAGTCCACAATCCAACTGCGACAAAGCAGTCAGGGATTTCAGGGACCGTCTTCGCTCTTCAGCTTTCCTCGGACCAAAGCTCGAAAACATCAGAGTTTCGCAGAGATTTGGTACGCTTGAGAGCCGGGATGTTGTCTTTTACCAGATAGATTGCATCTTTAAGCCGGAATTGTAGCAGGTCTTTTATGAAAATTTATAGAAAATATTTTACGACAGGAGCTTTAATATGGGCGGGCTGCTTCATAGTGTTTCTCTTCGTTTATATGATTGTGCTGGCACCACAAAAAAAGACCGGAAAACAAATCGAAAACCAGCTTGCCGAGAAAAAACAGATATACAGCTCCGCCCTAAAAGCAACCGAGGAAGAAACAAAGATTTTCTTAAATGAGCAAATTGAAAATCTACGAAAGAAACTGAATGGCTTTGTTATTAATTTCGAAGAGTCGGCTAATTTGACATTCGATATAAGTCAAATTGCCAACGAGAAAAAACTTGATTCGTTTAGCATTAAAGGTAAAGACACCGGCAAAGACTCAACCGATTTTAAGTACCTACGCGAAAATTACATTGATGTCGGCTTCACTGCTGCTTTCAACCAGTTTGCTGTTTTCCTCAATGCCCTGGAGAGACACTGGCCGGTCATCTTTGTAGATGGCTTCAAAATAACCCGCTCAAGGCGGGATGAACCAGGCCATAAGGTGAATATGAGCCTGGCGGTTTTTGTCAGAAAGCGGCAGTCGTAGGGACTCCTGACGGAGGACAGCTAAAGTGCGTGAAGCGGGAATCGCCGAACCACGAGATACAAGAGATGAGAATAATAGCAATAGCAAATCAGAAAGGTGGCTGTGGCAAAACAACTACTGCAGTGAACCTTGCAGCCGCCCTTGCCAAAAAGGGCAATAGGGTGCTGATAGTTGACCTCGACCCACAGGGCCACACCACGCTCGGATTTGGCCACGACCCTGAAACCCTGGATAAAACCATTTATCATGCTCTTACCAACCCGCAAATCCCAATCTCCAGAGTTATAATAAGCACGAAGCTCGAGTGGCTTGACATGGCGCCAAGCAATATCCTGCTTTCAGGTGCTGAGCTTGAGTTGACAGACGTACTCGGAAGAGAATTCGTCTTGAGCGAGCAGCTCAGATTGGTAAGCGACGAATATGACGTCTGCGTTATTGACTGCCCGCCGTCGCTCGGCCTGTTGACCCTCAACGCACTTGTTGCCAGCACCGATGTCATCGTACCTGTTCAAGTGAATTACTACGCAATGGAAGGCCTCAAACAGCTGCTCGAAACCGCGAACATTATCAGGGTGCACTTCCACCCCTGCAGGGTAAGAATCCTGGGCCTATTGTTGACTTTTGTCGAAAACAGGACCGTCTTCTGCAGACAGATTCAACAGCAAATACGGGATTTCTTCGGCGATTTGGTTTTTGATACCGTTATTCACAGAACCATAAGGGTGGCTGAAGCCCCAAGTGCCGGTGAGTCCGTTTTGACTTATGCACCCGAAAGCAAAGGGGCTGCTGAATATATGGCTTTGGCTGAGGAAATAAGTAATCCCAAGCGTCTGGCTGAGCAGATAAGCAATGACAAGGCCCTGGCTGAGGAGATAAGCAATGCCAAAACAACAACGTAGAGTAGGGCTGCAAAAGAAGGTCTCGTCGATCTTTACCGGCGTGCCGATTCCGAAAGACAACGGTGCCCAGCAGTCTCCCGGCGCGCCCGCACCAGAGCGTCCAAATTATGCTCCTCCAAGCCACCTGGCCGGCACAACGGAAAAACCTCAGCAGCCTGTGTCCGGCCAGGCCAGACCACCGGAAGTCGCTCCGGCTAAACAACCCAAGGCTAATGTTATCACAAAAACTGCAAGACAAATCCCCTGGCAGCAGACCCTGGAGCGAATAAAAACCAAGCTCTTTACACCAAAACCGGGTGTCAGTCCCGCGAAGCAAAAGGCAATGGTGATATTGGCTCCGGCTCTCTTTCTCATCATGATTTTTGCATTTACACGGGTCTTGAGCAGCCCTTCGCCGAAGACAACCAAGGCTCGGAGTTTTGGGCCCTCGAAAGCCATTGCCGGTTCTAACAATGAGATTGATTGGCAGATTCCGGAGCCCTATCCGACAACGCTTCGTGACCCTATGCAATTCGGCTCGGTAACGACTACTCAGGACGGAACCGGAAAACTAATCGTAAAAGGTATCGTCTATAGTAAGAACAATCCGTCCGCAGTTATTGGCAACCAGATTGTACATGAGGGCGAAAAAGTATT
>CAZWKM010000259.1:0-3633 GCA_964634165.1 uncultured Pirellulales bacterium
TTGCATATTTCTATGTCAAAGAGCCGTGAACTGAGGTAAAATATCATTTATGTGAGGCACATCTTCTTTAAACAGTGCCTAATCCAGCAAAACAATTTATTTATTTCTCGGAGTATTGGGCAATGCGTTATCTAAAATGGACATTGGTCATTACGGTTGCAGCGTTACTTGGCTCGGGCAGCCGGGGTATATCCCAGGCCGCTGAGCAGCAGGGCCTTGAAAAATCGGTGGTCTTCATTCGAAGTGCCCGGCAGGACTTCGACTATCCCACTCCCTGGAAGCAGGCTGCAATGAGTCAAGGCATCGGCTCAGGATTTATCATCGCAGGCAAAAGAATCCTCACCAACGCTCATAACGTCAGTAACGCCAAATATATTGAAGTTAAAAAGGAAAACATCCCCAAACGCTATCGGAGCCAGGTTGCCTTTATCGGCCACGATTGTGACCTGGCGATATTGACTATCGATGACGAAAGTTTTTTTGAAGCCACTGTCCCGTTGGAGCTGGCAGGAATCCCCAAGGTACATACCACGGTTTCGACGCACGGCTTCCCGGTGGGTGGTAGTCGGATTTCCGTCACAGAAGGAGTGGTTTCCCGCATAGAGATGGACATTTATGCACACAGCGGATCTGATTCGCACCTGGTCATACAAACTGATGCGGCTATCAACCCCGGTAACAGCGGCGGTCCGGTTATGCAAAACGGCAAAGTAGTAGGAGTGGCCTTCCAGGGCATTAGACAGGCTGAAAATATCGGCTATTTAATTCCTACAACAGTCATCAGACACTTTCTGGTTGATATCAAAGACGGTAAGTATGATGGTTTCGGTTCGCTGGGTGTCAGCCTATATCCCGGCCTGCACAGTACAAGCTACAAAAATCACCTGAAGGTCCCGCCGCAAGAGAACGGCACGGTAGTAGTCTCTACGATGATGCACAGCTCGGTCGAATCAGTACTGCAGCCGGGAGATATAATCACGCGAATAGACGATTACAACATTGATAACGATGGAATGGTGCAGATGTATGGTCTGACACTGAATCTGTCCGAAGTCATCGAGACTAAACAGATTGGCGAAACGGTAGAGCTGACTTTCTATCGTCAAGGCAAACTAATGAAGGAAACCGCAACGGTGGCGTTGAACAAACCCATTCTCGAATACGCACGCCAATATGACAACGCGCCGCGCTATGTGTGTTTTGCCGGGCTGACATTTATCCCGATAACACGAAACTTTCTCGAAACCTGGGGACGCGATTGGCTGACCGATATACCTTACTGCCTGCGATACCTGTTCTACAGTTCGATGCAGCTCAACACTGACAGACAGCGCAAAGAATATGTAGTTCTTGCCGAAATTATGCCTGACCAGGTCAACTCATACGCCGACGATTTTGAGGATAAGCCGGTTGAGAGCATAAACAACACTACAATCCACAGCCTTGATGACGTTTACAATGCCTTTGAGAAGCCGATCGATGATTTCCACATTATAAAGTTTATGGGCAGTAACCGTTCTCTAATCATTGACGCCCAAGAGGCCCAGCTCAGACGGCGACAGATACTGAATAAATACCACATACCTGCTGAGACTCGTTTGGAGGAAAATTTATGAAAAAACAAATGGTTCTCATGTTCATTTCGTTCGGTGTTTTTATTACCCTTTGCCCGCAGCTAAATGCCGCCGAGAACAGCCGGGTCGATATGACCGAAGCAATGAAGCAATCAATCGTCTACTTAAAAACTTCCTTTTACGGTTACGAGCAAATCCAGCCATGGAAGCACAAAGATCTCTCGGAAAATTGGGCATGTGCTTGTGCCATTGGTAAATATGAGGTGCTTACGACAGCCTGGAATGTCAAAAACGCAGCCTCCATAAAGGCCCTTAGATACGGCCAAAACGAATTTATCAGTGCGAGAATCAAAATCGTCGATTACGAAAGCAATCTCTGCCTAATCGAACTCGACCCTAACGCAATGAGCAAACCTTTGAAACCGCTTTTGTTCAACGAAGACTACCGGAAAGGAGCTGAAGTTAATTTTTATTGGCTTTCATCAGGCAATCATTTATACAGCGGACGAGGTTATCTCGACCGCACAAGAGTTGAGCAGACAAACACTTCATATGGAAAACGCCTCCATTACGTAGTCGCCAACACATCCAGCCTTACAGGTATGGGGCAGGTTTACTGTGTCGGTTCAGAACCAATCGGTATAGCCTCCTGGTCAAACAAGAACAAAGAGGCGGGGCTTATTCCCGCAGAGATAATTAATAAGTTTTTAGCTGAGGCGGCCGATGACAATTATGAGGGCTTCGGAGCAGTTGGCTTTGAAGCTTCCAAGCTGCTTGACCCGGCCATGCGTTCCTTTCTGAAGATGCCGGTGTCTCTGAAAACAGGTGTCCTTGTAACCAATATCTATAGCTTAGGTACCGGAAGCGATGTGCTCAAAAAGGCTGACGTCATATTAGGAATTGACGGCAACACTCTCAATTCTTACGGCCGATTCATGCACCCGAAATACGAACGCTTGTATTTCAATCATCTGATTACAAGTAAGGGTATCGGTGAAAAGGTTTTCTTCGAGCTTTGGCGCGACGGGAAAAAAATACAGGTCCAGGCTGAGGTTAAAAACTTCAAGGCCTCGGAAATGCTCGTGCCATATCATGAGTTCGACCAACAGCCGGAATACATCATCACAGGCGGATTCGTTTTGCAAAAGCTCACCCGTGAGTACATGAGCCAGTGGGGCGATGATTGGACTGGAAAGGTCTCGCCGCACCTGTATCATTATTATCGCGACCTTGCCTTCAAACCCACTTCTGAACGCGGCGATATTGTGATATTAAGCTACGTCCTGCCGGCCAATATCAATCTCGGCTACCAAGGCCTCAGACAAATAGTCGTCAAAAAGTATAACGGCATGACGATACGTTCTATAGCAGATATCCTAACAGCCCAGAAACTGAATCCGGACTCCAAATATGATGTGATCGAATTTGAATTGGACCAGCCCATGGTCGTTATTGATCGTGAGCAATTGCCGACAGCCAATATGCTCATCAGTAACAACTACGGGATACGTAAACTTGTAAATGTTAACCGCTAACGTGACCTGGTATCGTTCCAAAAATTCGCCAGTTGTGCATGTAAAACAGAAAAGTACAAAGACGTGGGCGTTTGGGCCTCACGTATTACAGACCCAAGGGCATCAATTTAGCCCAAAACTCTGTGTGCTCTTTCGACTGCGCTCAGGACGGCATCTGTGGCCAATTAATCTGTGAAATTTGTGTTTTTAAATTCCGCTCCGAATACATCAGCGGTGAATAGATACACTTCAGTGCCGGAGTCTTTCCAGGCGTCGGCAGGTAGACCGGCTTTGTGTGCGCAGCAATACGAAAGGAACTGCTCTTTGCTCCAGCCGGTCTCAGTAGCAACCTGGGGCAGAAAGCAGCCTGAGGCACGGCCTTTTTTTATATAGATGCCGTCAGTTCCAAGCCGCAGGTCTAATGGCTTATCTGTCCGCTGTAAAGGCGACAGCACCGATATCTCGACATCCAGCTGGTCCAGCTCATCGGCGGTTATCGGGTCGGCAAAAAACCGCGGGTCGCCGGTGGCCGACGCCTTCGCCAT
>CAZWKM010000260.1:0-3623 GCA_964634165.1 uncultured Pirellulales bacterium
GCAATCCAAACTTTATCATATGGGAATTCGCTGCAGAGTTTCAAAGTCAACTTTGACCGACGCAAACGAAAACAGAGACTGGCGCATCTACGCCGACTTTGCCCAAGTGTTGATTCATATCGCCAGAAGTCTTTACACCAAGGAAGATTTTGGGATAGAGTTGGACGAGACAGTTTACGCTCTCGATTCAACAACGATAGATCTGTGCCTGTCACTATTCCCATGGGCAAAATTTCGCAAATGCAAAGCAGGAGTGAAGCTTCATACTCTTTTGGATTTACGCGGCAACATTCCCACATTTATACACATTACAGAGGCTCTCGTTCACGATGTCAACATCCTCGACGACATCATTCCGGAAGCTGGAGCATTTTATATCATGGACCGTGGATACCTCGACTTCGCTCGTCTTTACATATTCCATCAATGCTTGGCATTCTTTGTGACTCGGGCAAAAGGCAACTTTCAATTTTATCGATTGTATTCTCATCCAACAGACAAATCGACCGGCCTGCGGTGCGATCAAACAATTGTAATGACTGGCTTTTATTCATCGAAGGATTACCCGGAGAAACTCCGGCGTATCCGTTACGTGGACAAAGAAACAGAACAACACTTGGTGTTTTTGACCAACTGTTTCACATTGCCGGCAATAATCATCGCACAGCTTTACAAATGCCGCTGGCAGGTGGAGCTATTCTTCAAATGGATCAAGCAGCACTTTCGTATCAAGGCATTTTTTGGTACATCCGAGAATGCTGTGAAGACACAGATATGGATCGCAATCTCGGTCTATGTGCTGGTAGCAATAATCAAAAAGCAATTGAATCTGGATTTGAATCTCTACACAATTCTACAGATTTTGAGCGTAACCTTATTCGAGAAAGTGTCTATTTTACAAGTACTTATGGAAGCTGGCTACAAAACTGACTATACTGATTCTTGTAACCAATTGATGTTATTCGACTTATAACCGGACAGTAGTGATGTGGTATGTAGATGAAATTCAGAGTCTTAGCAGTGTTGCTAAGGTGTGGTATATGGAAATGTTTGATAAAAACTATTGAAAGGACATTGCGGTGAGACCAACTATTAGATTCCTGACTGACGAACTTATCGAAAAGATTATTTTCGAAGCAACTGACATACTGTGTACGCTCGGAATCGAGATTCACAACCAAACGGTTCTGACCATGCTCTCGGACTGCGGCTGCCGGATTGACATAAAAGAACATCATGCAATCCTCACTAATGAGATCATTGACAAGGTCCTGAAAGCCGCTCCCGAATCGTTCGGGCTTTACGATGTCACCGGAAAACAGACCCACGATTTTTCCGGTCACAACGTCTACTTTACGCCCGGCTCAACCGCTCTGAATATCCTGGATCCGCAAGCAAAGAAAATGCGCAAGCCCCTCACCGACGATTATATTAACTTTGTGAAAGTAGTTGAACAACTCCCTCATATCGCCTCGGCGAGTACCGCTTTGATACCTGCAGATGTACCTGAAAGAATTTCCGACAGCTATCGCCTCTTTCTCAGCCTTCTTTACGGCAGGAAGCCCGTTGTTACCGGCGCCTTTACAATCGAATCGTTTAACGTAATGAAAGATTTTCAGCTTGCTATTCGACAATCCTCAGAAGCCCTCAAAGAAAAACCTCTTACTATTTTCTCCTGCTGTCCTACTTCCCCTCTGAAATGGAGCGATATCACTTCGCAGAACTTGCTGGATTGCGCCCGGTATTTTATCCCTGTAGAATTTATCGCCATGCCGTTGTCCGGGTTCGTGGCTCCGGTCACTCTTGTCGGAACACTCGTACAGCATACCGCCGAAACTCTGAGCGGTGTTGTCATCAGCCAGATAGCAAATCCCGGTACTCCTATTTTCTATGGCGGTTCGCCGGCCGTCTTTGACATCCGCCACGAAACCACGCCCATGGGCGCTATCGAAACCATGATGATAGACTGTGCCTATAATGAAATCGGCAAGTACCTCCACCTGCCTACCCAGGCATACATCTCTTTGAGCGACTCCAAACAGCTTGACACCCAGGCAGGTCTGGAAAGTGGGATCGGTGCTGCATTGGCTGCGCTATCCGGAATTAACAATATTTCCGGCCCTGGTATGCTTGATTTTGAAAGCTGTCTGTCTCTTGAAAAACTCATTGTGGACAACGAAATCTGCGGTATGGTCTTTCGATTAGTTGCCGGAATTGAACCGAGAGAGGACTTCCCGGCACTGGGAATATTTCAGGAATTGCTTGAAGAAAAACATCTGCTTATCTCCGAGCATACTCGACGCTACCTCGATAAGGAACACTTTTTCCCGGGACCCGTCATAGACCGTGCCCGCAGGTCACGATGGGAACAAGATGGCGCTTTAACCCTCGAGCAGCGGGCGCATCGTGAAGTGGAAAAATTACTGGAAAGTTATGAACCATCAGACCTGCCGGAGCACGTTAAAAAGGAGCTGGTAAAACTGATGAGTGAGGAAGCCTGCCGCCACGGGCAAGATAATTTGCCGTATCTTCCCTAATGAATCGACTTGTGCCATTAAGCACATTACCGCGGATAGTGCTATGAAACCTTCTTCCTCACCATCACCCCACTCAAGTCGAGCAGGGAGAGGGTTGCTAATTCTGATGATGCACAAACACAGCTTGGTTCTGCTTAAACGGTCAGTCAAACTTTAAGCCTATCTCCCTGAGCAAAACAAACAAAATCTCTTCCCCAAATCAACCCGACTGAATTTCTTTTAGTGTGGAGCGCAGGGGTGCAATAGACCCAACTGAAAGCCCGACTGAACCATCTGCATGGGAGGAAAATATCAAGAAAATCATAAGACTGTTGATTCTTAAGAAATGGATGCTTGCTGTCAGGGCAACAAGCATCCGGTATTTAAGGATTCGGGTTTTTTCCGTAAACAACTGCTCGTTAAATGTATAAAATCTTATAGAATAGGCCGTATCTTCACAGGCGTTATCCTATGTAGATAGTTCAGGCGCTTTGTGTCGGCGTTGGAAGGACTTGTGGTTGTCCTTTACGAATGCGAATGAGAAAACTGTTCGAGAGGAAGGCGAGAAGATGAGGACTTTAAGGAACAGGTGCGTTTTTGCGGGCTGTTTGCTGGTTTTGGCTGTTGCGCCGACTGGGGCGAAAGAGTGGGTTTCAGTGCTCTATTCCGAGCCGCACGAGCCGATAAAATTTGCGGCCGGCGAGATCAAAAGGGCGCTGAGGGACAGGCAGTACAGGGTCGCCACCGAGCCTGCCAGGGGTGTGTGGGTCATTCTGGGACTGAATTTCACGGAGGAACTGGGGCCGCAGCACTATGAAATTCGCAAGGACAGTCGGGGCCGGATACGGATAAGTGGCGGAGATGCGGTTGGATGTATGTACGGCGGGCTGGAGCTGGCGGAGAGGATACGGCTCGGCGAAGAGTTGGCGGACATCCGGGAGGCGCAGGGCAAACCGCATATCCTCAGGCGCGGGATTAAGTTCAATATACCTCTGGATGCTCGGACGCCAAGCTATGACGACACGGGGGACGCGGCGCAAAACAATTACGTGGAGATGTGGAACTTTGACTTCTGGAAAGAGTTCCTGGATGATATGGCTCGCTATC
>CAZWKM010000261.1:0-3614 GCA_964634165.1 uncultured Pirellulales bacterium
CGCCGCAGGGATTGGTTGCTTCTATTCGGCCCAGCGAAGGAGTCGGATTGTCACGATTGATTCGGTCGATAAAGACTACGCCGGGCTCTCCGCTGTTTGCAGCACACTTGATGATAGTTTCCCAGATGTCGCTGACGGTGTAGAATTTGCCCGCCTGTACGGAGGTCAGCACCTGTTTGGCGGTTAGTTTATGCAAATCGTTTATTGTGTAGCTTGCAATATTAATTCGCCGGGGCAATAAATACCTCTGCTGCGTGCGGGGATTTTTCACAATGTTCAAAGACTTGCCGGATGTGGTCAGGGTTTCCATCCAGTCGTCGGTGATTTTGACGGAGATATTGAAGTTGGTAAATGCCTTTAAGTTCTGTTTAGCGTGCAGAAATTTTAAGATGTCGGGGTGCTCGACGCTCATCATACCCATATTTGCCCCGCGGCGAAAAGCGCCCTGCTGAATTGCATCGGTAGTCTCGGAAAAGACGCGCCAAAAACTTATTGGCCCCGACGTTGTTCCGCCGCTGGATGCGACGCGGTCGCCTGTCGGTCTTAATCTATCGAAGGAGAATCCGGTGCCGCCGCCGGCCTTTTGAATCAGAGCGGTTTGCTTAATCGCTTCGAATATCGCTTCTATACTGTCTTCAATCGGCAGGACAAAGCAGGCGCTGAGCATTCCGCCGGGCCGGTTGGCGTTCATAAGGGCGGGGGAGTTGGGCAAGAATTTGAGCGAGGCGAGAAGATCGTAAAATTTTCTGTGCCAGACTTTGACTTCGCTGTGTGTGGCTCCGTATTTGGCTTCGGCCTCGGCTATCAGGGACGCCACTCTGCTGAAGAGCTGGGCCGGCGTTTCGATGCACTTGCCCTGGCGGTCTTTGATTAGGTACCTGCTTTGCAGAACGGTCAAAGCATTTTTGCTGAGCGCGGGGGCCTCTCCGGGCGGCGGTATGATATTAAACTCAGTCATTTTTTCGTATCTCGTATCCCTTATTTTTTTCTGAGCCATCTGAACCGAAAGACGTCACGAATCCTTTCGGTAAACCGGATTCCCAAACGCTGTGTGCTGGTCTTGAAGTCGGCGCGTTGCAGGTCAGCAGTTGTGGGTTTGGGTGGCGATTTGCCGAATATCGACAATAATCCCCCCGCGAAAAAACCAAGAACCGAACCTATTTTAGTGCGAACAGACATTCAATTGATTATTTTCTATTGATTATTGATAATCTGTTTTCCAGTTATCATTCGTCGGTCAGCAATTATCTTTGTACCGCCAATTTTAAGCTGGCTAATAACTCTTCGCCGGTGCGGCTTATTAGTTCGGATTTGCCGAATAATTGATGCCTTTCCAGAATCTCCGGGTCGTAATCATAATATCTCTGCACCGCCTCGATGCCGGCTTCTGCGGCGCCGCTGGTTTTGTACTCGCCTTCTAAAAGCCAGGAGCTTACCTCGTCATCGTACTCGGCGGGATAAATAAGTGCCACGACAAATTTGTCGTTTCTGTATTTGGCCAGGTGCACCTTAGCGCGGCAGGGCGGTGCAGAGGTGACAGCTAAATTAACGAGCTGCTTGAAATCCCGGCTGGTGGTTTCGAGCTGGCTCGAATAAAAGAACATCCCGGTCTCAAGCTGGAAAGTGTCCGCCCGGACGCCTTTTAGCTCGAGTTTGCCGTCGGGGTAGGCCTTGTGTATCTTATATACCTTGCCGTCCTTGTATTTTTCGCTTTCGAGAAGCTCAGCTACTTCCTGCGCGGTAAAGCCGACTCCGGCGTGGTCGCCGAAGTCGAAGATATACAGGCCGACGTATTTTTCAGGTTTTTCAAGTTTCGGCAGTTTCATAGTTCTTATATTATAGCCACAGGTTTCGCAGATTGCACGGATTTTTTTAGACGCGGATGGATTTCGCAGATTACGCAGGGAAATATAGCCACGAATTAACACGAATTTTTTTTAGACAGTCCTTGGGACTCCTTACGGAGGATAACAGGATCAGGCGGGATTTATTTTAGCCGGGCGGAGCCATCCCCAAGCTGCGCTTGAGGCTGCCACCCGGCCGCCGAGAGACTGGATTCCCGCTTTCGCGGGAATGACAAATCTGTGGTTCAAAGTCTAATTTTTTACCCTTAATCTTGCGAATTTTCGTTTGCCGACCTGGATGACCATATCGTCTTTCGGTGTAACTTCCGTGTTAGGGTCATTGACTTTTTGGCCGTCAATACTCACAGCCGATTGTTTTATCATCCGTTTTGCTTCGCCGCCACTTGATACAAGTTTGCAGGCCAACAGCAGTTTGCTCGCAGTGATTGGCTCGGTGGATATTTCGATTTCCGGTATATCGTCAGGGAGTTGTTTCTGTGCGAATACTTTGTCGAACTGTTTGGCAGCAAGGTCGGCAGCTTTCTCGTTATAAAATTGAGCGATAATTGTTTTGCCTAACTGAACTTTTGCTTCCTTGGGATGTGTCTTATTAGGGTTGATGAGTTCGGCTATTCTCTTGGCCGGCTGGTTGGTTAAGAGCGTAAAGTAATTTTCCATCATATCGTCGGAGATGCTCATAACCTTGCCGAACATATCGCCCGGCTCATCGGTTACGCCGATGTAATTGCCTTTTGATTTGCTCATTTTTTCCTTACCGTCGAGGCCGACGAGGATGGGCGTAGTGATTACTATCTGCGGCGGCTGACCGTACGCCCGCTGAATATCCCGGCCGATGAGATTGTTGAAAGTCTGGTCAGTGCCGCCCAATTCGACGTCACTTTTTACGATAACCGAATCATAACCCTGCATCAGTGGGTACAGGAATTCGTGCATAAAAATATCTTCGTCGGCGCGGAGACGCTTTTTGAAGCTGTCTCGCTGAAGCATTTGAGCGACTGTTTTTTTGGCCGCCAGTTGAATTATTTCGATGGCGGTCAGCTTTTCAAGCCATTCGCTATTGTACCTGATTTCGAGCTTGTTTTCTGAGGTGTCGAGGATTTTTCCTGCCTGTTGAAAGTAAGTTTTTGCGTTTTGTTCGATTTGCTGGGGGGAGAGCATAGGGCGGGTTGTGTCCTGACCGGCAGGGTCGCCGATTCGTGCGGTGTAGTCGCCTATGATGAGAACCGCCTTGTGGCCGAGGTCCTGGAATTGGCGCATCTTTCGCAATACGACGGTGTGGCCGAGATGTATGTCGGCGCTGGTCGGGTCGAGGCCGAGCTTGATTCGAAGCTGTCTGGGCGTTTTGGCCGCCTCGGTTAGTTTTTCAGCAAGTTCGGGCTCGGTAAAGATTTCCACTGTGCCGCGTTTTAAGAGTTTAATCTGTTCTGCGATTTTTTGTGCCATAGGTTTTTCCTGCAAATTCAGGATTTCTAAAAAGCAGGATTATAAAGGATAGGCGTGAAATAAGCAAGTCCGCTCGCGATAAACTCTGCAGATGTCAGCTAATCCGAAGGCTGGTGAAGTATTCGAGTTAATTTTCCGCTGATTGATCTTCCTTTGCGCCTGCCACTCCGCCGGAGACAATAAGCGTCATCGCCTCGGAACTGTTAATATCAAGTGGTTCAACTGCGTCTTTTGGAAACAGCAGAACATTGCCCGCGAAGTTGTACGACTGAGGCAGATACACTGCGACATGGTCCTTTAGCCCGA
>CAZWKM010000262.1:0-3548 GCA_964634165.1 uncultured Pirellulales bacterium
AAAATGGTGTCCGTCAGGATACCCAAAACTCAAATGGCTAACTTCTATGGTGCTCATTTGCTTAACCAGCCAACCTTATGCGTGTGCTTAACCAGCAAGACCAGGAAGAAAGGCCCACCCACAATGGCCGTCACCACACCAACAGGCAATTGCGCAGGAGCAACGACGATACGCGCCAGCGTGTCAGCAGCCACCAGGAATATCGCCCCGACAATACCACTTAACGGAAGTAACTGACGGTGGTCGGGGCCAAATACCAGTCGAACTGCGTGCGGAACGACCAGCCCCACAAATCCGACAAGACCGCTTAAGCTGACCGCAACAGCGGTTATAAGGGCCGCGACCGCAAAGGCAATTGTCCGGGTCCTGGCAGTGTTTACGCCCATACTTCTGGCATCGTCCTCACCGAAGCTGATGGCATTTAACTGTGGACTGATGTAAAATAGTGCGAACATCCCTGCCGCTACACATCCTGCCCCAAGCCACAGGACACGAAAATCTTCTTCGGTCATATTGCCCATCAGCCAGAATATCGTTGTTTGCATCTGTTGGCTTTTTGCTATCGATGTTAAAAACATAATCACTGCTGAAAAGAAGGCGTTGACCACCACCCCTGCAAGCAGCAAGCCCGTCACGTGAGATTTTCCCGTCACTCGGCCGATGAACCACACCAGCCAGACTGTCCCCATCGCCCCTGCAAATGCGAAAACCGCTATCGGTGAGCGCCCCCACAGCGTCCAGCTAAATCCGCTGATGACTGCGATAATTGTCCCGAGTCCAGCTCCGCTTGATATACCAAGTATATATGGGTCTGCAAGGGGATTGCGCAAAAGCGCCTGGAAAACGACGCCCGAACACGCAAGCGCAGCTCCAACTATGCAAGCGAGAATAATCCGGGGCAGTCTGACCTGCACAAATATTTCGTAGTCGGGATTTATAGCTTCCTGTCCCCCAACCTGAGCCAATACCGCTTTTAATGAAATGCTTTCGGTACCCATCAAAGAGCACACAAACATCACTACCGCCAGCACTACAAGTGCTAATGTGACCCTGACGCCCAACTTCCTTGCTGTTAATAATTCCTTCATTACTTCAGTTCTCAAAAAGCTCCGGTCTTAAGCACTTAGCGATTGTTTTCACCCCCTCATACAGTCGGGGCCCAAGCCGGGATACCGTATCGCCACGTATAACGTAAATTCGCTTGTTTTTTACCGCCGGTAGATTCTTAAACTTACTCCAATGCTGCAATGCCTTATCCTGTTGTTTGGCCAGGTCTTTTTGCTCCATCGCCGGTTCAATTATAACATCTACACCACAGGCAATGACCTGCTCGGCCCCGATTGGCGGATACTTATGCACCGTTGGCCCGATAGCGTTTTCACCGCCTGCCAGCTCAATCATCTCGTTGACAAAAGTATCCCGTCCGGCCACCCGCAAGGGCTCTCTCTGAACAACCCAGAGTAGCCTCACCCTGTTATTTGTGCCAACCAAAGCCGAGAGGCCATCCAGTTTTTTCCTGATGTCACCCACTAATTCATTTGCTTCACACCGCTTGCCGGTCGCTGCACCAATTTTTTCAATCGCCTCGAAAAGCTCGCTCACCTTTTCAATGTTCAGTGTCAAGCTGTTATAGCCGATTCGTTTCAGTCGCTGAGCGAGATTTCTTTGCTGGCTGAATCCAAGTGTAATTGCGAGGTCCGGCTTGGCTGCTATCACCGCTTCAATATTCGGCTGCCAAAAGGTCCCTGCTTTGCTCTTGTCGGCTGTTTCCGGAGGGTAGTCACTGTCATTGGAGACCGCGACGACTTTTTCATCCAAACCCAAGGCAAAAAGTATCTCTGTGAGGTTCGGGGCCATTGAGACAATTCTGTTCACCTGGCTCGGCAGGGGGGCAACGGCGCGGCACCGCTCTTGCCGGACACCGAATATTGCAAATCCTGCGCCCATCCAGCACAAGATTGTCAGCAATAGCCACCACCACTTGTTCATTAAGTTCTCTTAAACTGCTTTTCCAAATCGCTTGTTGAGAATTTTATTGTAGTGGGCCTGCCGTGCGGACAGCGACTCGCTCTTTCGGCGGTTTCTCTATCTGCGAGCAGTTGTTCCATTTCGCTGTCACTTAGCTTTTGCCCGGCCTTGATTGCCGCTTTACACGCAGCCATATTCAAAATCTCATCAAGTAATCTTTCTGCATCAAGCCCCACATCCTTGTCAGTAAACAAATCGATTAAATCCTGAACGAAATCGAGCGGGTCCGCCTTTGCCAGCAGGGTGGGAAAGGCCTGTATAGCGTAAGTATGCGGGCCAAACGGTGCAAGCTCGATTCCCAATTTTTCAATCAGCTCGGCGTTGTTTTTAAGCGCATCGGCCTGAGCGTCGGTCAGCTCAAAACTTTCAGGTATCAGCAGTTTCTGGGATTCGAGCTTGCCACCCGACATTCGCCGGCACAAATTTTCATATATTATGCGCTCGTGAAGCGCGTGCTGGTCAATGATGACAAATCCATCATCGGTTTGAGCGACAATGAAGCTGTCGTGTATTTGCAGGAATTTTCTTTCTGGCTGCGGCCTTTCGTATTGCCTCTCTCGTATCCGGTATCTCGCTTCATGTTTCACGGTACCGGCTTTGTGTTCGAATTGCTGCTGCGTTTGAACAGGTCTGTGCTTTTTGAAAAACTCAGCCATTGCATCAGCGATTTTTTGGTCCCGCACCAAACCGGAACGCGATGAAGTGCTTTGTTGGTGCGGGATTGCCGGCAGTTTTGCCTGTGTCTCAAGATTTGTCCCTAAAAGTTTTTCCCGCAGGCACCCAAGGATTTGCGAATGTATCAAATTGGCATTATAAAAACGCACCTCAATTTTCGTGGGATGTACGTTCACGTCTATGTCTTCGCAGGGCATTTGAATAAACAAAAGGACAACAGGGAATCTGTCCGGCTCCAGGTGCCCGCGGTATGCCTCTTTGATTGCGTGCGAGATAAATTTATCGCGGATGAATCGGCCGTTTAGAAATACATATTGAAATTTGTTATTTGTCCTCGAAATACGGGGTCTGCCCAGCAAGGCGAAAATGTGTAGTCCTCTTTCACTGCTTTCGGTTTCAATCAAGTTTTCGGAAATTTCAGGCGAGAACAATTCAGCTATGCGCCGGCGAAGACCCTCCTTGTTCGATAACCTATAAAGCTCTCTGCCGTTGTGTATCAACGTCATATCCAGATTCTCATTTGCCAGTGCGGTCCGTATGAAGCGCTCAGTGATATGGCCCATTTCGGTATTGGCGGTTTTGAGGAATTTACGCCTGGCGGGCAGTTTATAGAAAAGGTCTCGGGCCTGGATTGTTGTGCCGTAATTTGCGCTGCAAGGGCTGACGCTGCCTGTATTTCCGCAATCAATCTCAATGCAGTTGGCGCCGGTCGAATCTTTTGTTTTGCTCACAGCCCTGACTTGTGCAACCGAGGCGATGCTCGCTAATGCTTCGCCTCTAAAGCCAAGCGTCGATATCCCCCGCAGGTCGGAGCTGGTTTTGATTTTGCTGGTGGTATGTGACTC
>CAZWKM010000263.1:0-3529 GCA_964634165.1 uncultured Pirellulales bacterium
AATTTTCAGGTTTGTTTTCTAATCTGCTGTCTAACATAATGAAACGAGTGTATGAGCGCTATGGCGGTTCGTCAAGTTATATTTGACTTCTTCGTCATCCTGAGCCTCAGAGCCGAAGGCAGGAAAGGTCTGTAATACAATCTTTCAACTCCTTGTTTTTTATGCGTGTTTTTCATGCAGCTATTTTTGTAAGTCCTTTTATATCAACGGCTGAGGCAGTCATTAACGCACAGGCGAACTTTTGGCCTTTGGCTAAAAACGTTAACAGTTTATAATCTTCCTCTTGCCACGGATTGAGACCGCGATAAGTTTTACCATTCTTCTTTATCCTATTGCATGCCGGAGATACCACCTCTTTGAGCTTTTCTTCTACTTGAGCTGACGCCTTTACGCATCTTCTGCCATGATGCAGGACGACTGTTATCATCGTCTGGGTGGCGGAACACCTTAAAATCACGCGTATTGTTGACCGTCGTCTCTATCCGCAATATACTGCCGCTCTTGTTATACATCTTCACCGAATTGTGATTGACCCAGTGCTTAATCCTTATGCCTTCATAGCGTCTTCGATAGTCGCTGATAACCTCCTTAGAAGCAACTCCTGCAAGGCTGCGCCTTCCCAGATATTTCATCACTGAAGCGCTGTCACAAACACGCATCGCATGATGAATCAGTGAAGGATATAACACATCCAATGCCTCTGTTGATTTGAACATGATATCCGTAGCCCACTCCGTCGCATCCGCTGACCAGTAATATTCAGGACGCAATGGCCGAAGTACCTGCGATAACGCCGGACAACTATCAAATGCAAGACGGTTGAGCATCTTTGCCCAGTCTGTCCTTAACTGCTTATCCATAATCGCCTGTGCTGCTTCAATATCCTCTATCCACGGAAAACAATTACCATCCTTCACATACCCAATGCCCCGCTTTTGCAACTGACGCTCCAGCCAGTGACGACCGTTAACGCAAATAAAAACATTAAACGGCAGCCAGCTCTGAATTCGAACATGACCAAATCCAAACTGAGGATCGTCAAAATAATGATACATCCAGACACACTTGCGGTTTGCCATCACCACTTCCAGCTTCTTGCTGGCCTTGTTACCTTTAACCATCGGTGCAATACAAGGCTCAACCACACTGAACAGGCAAATAGAGCCTTCCTTAATCCCTTTTTCTGCAGCGATGTTGCGAGCGAGGTTCTCTTTGGCTATCCCACTACTCCTGATATAACGTGCCTCGATACCAAGCTCCTCAGCCTTCGCTTCGCAGCTTTTTCTTATCATGCTTGTCAAATCCTCAACCCAGCCGGAAAAATCTTTCAGTAAAATATTTGTATAGCTCATGAACCTTCTCAGACCACTTTGGTTAGCCAACAACCGCAGCGTCCCGCGAAAACGAATCCTGTCCAAACCTCTTATTGCACCCATGATTTTGTCTTGGTATAATTGCATCAACTTCATAATAGCATCCTTTCTCTTATCTTGAACATTAATGAGGATGCCACTATACTTTTTGATAGAGTAAATTCTATTACTTTTTGGTTGCGGCCGAAGGCCGCGCCAAGTTAATCTGTGGCTAAATACTATTCACTATCGAGTAAAAAGGTTACCGGGCCATCGTTGGTACTGCTTACGTGCATATATTCGCCGAAAACTCCCTTCTCAACAGTAACGCCTTGTTCGGCAATCAACTCGGCGACCTTTTCATAAAGCTGCTCTGCCAACGCCGGCTCAGCGGCGGCGTCAAAGCTGGGCCGACGACCCTTTCGGCAATCGCCGTGCAAGGTAAAATTGCTGACTAACAAAATCCTGCCGCCAACGTCGAGCACGCTTCGATTCATCTTCCCGGCTTCGTCAGAAAAGATACGCAGGTTCACTAACTTCTCCGCCATAAACTCGGCATCCTTGATTGTGTCACCCTTGCCGACGCTGAGATAAACCAGCAGTCCTTTGTCGATTTGGCCGACTTGTTGGCTGTCGACTTTGACCTGGGCCTGCAAAACTCGCTGAATCACCGCTCGCATAATTAGCCTCAGACGACAGATGGCAGAAGAGAAACTACAGTCGTCCCTCGTTCATCATCAATCGTCTATCGTCCATCTGACTTCTGTCTTCTGATTTCTGACCTCTGTTTTCTGTTTTTTAGAACCACGGCGACGAGGCCGCCCGCCGAATGTGCAGCTCATCAATAACGGCATTGCCTTTATGCGTTACAAGGTAGAGAACCAGCTCAGCGATTTCATCCGGCTGCATAAGTTCATCTTTTTTTATATCCGGCCGGACTTTTTGCACCAGCTCGGTATCCACTCCGCCGGGACAGAGCAAATGCACGCGGATATTCGAACCTTTGAGCTCCTCAGATAACGATATTGTCATCCCGCGGAGGGCATGCTTGGAAGACGTATAAGCGCTTTGAAGCGGATAACCTTTGACCCCTACGACCGAGGCGATATTGACAATATATGCTGCTTCCGATTTTCTTAACAGCCCTAAAGCTTCTCTGCAAAGGATAAACGGCGCACGCGCATTGACCCAAATACAGCGCTGCCAGTCTTCGGTTGCGGTCTCTTCCAGTTTTGCCGAGTGAGTAATGCCTGCGTTATTGACCAGTATATCCAGTCGGCCGAATTTTTCGCCCGTTACTTTGACGAGGTTTTTGATAGCTTCTTCTTCGGCTAAGTCAGTAACAACAATCTCTGCTTTTCCGCCGGCGTGCGTTACTTGTTCAGCGGCTTCCTGTAGTTTCCGGATTGAGCGTGCAGCTAAGACGACCGTTGCGGCCTCTTTGGCTAATGCGATACTGATAGCTCTGCCAATCCCCCTGCTGGCCCCTGTTACTATCGCCACTTTTCCGGCTAATCGTTTCTCCATCTATCTTTTTATACCGATTCTATTTAGTAATTGCCGATTGCCTGATCCTGTCATTCCTGCGAAAGCAGGAATCCAGGCCCTTCCAGTCAGCACGATGTCTGATTCTATCGGCAATCTTTAACTGTGATTGGTATTACTTTTCCTCTGCGCTCAATTTTTGAATTTATTGTTTTGGGGCAGTGTAGCAGAGAAAAGGGGCAAAAAAAAGAGAAAAGATTGCAGATAGTGAACTTACGCCCCCTGTGTCATTGTGAGCCCCGCACCAATTAGGCGTGAGCCTAAGCTCAATTGGTGCGGGGCGCGGCAATCTCAACTTCATAATTCGACATTTCTTGTTCAATGCCGCCCAGGTCCGGCCCGGCTTCAGACGGGACGGATTCGATATTCTTTCCGCCCTCTGTCATCCGTCGTCTGTCGTCCGTCATCCGCAACTCGCAACTCGCATCATTTTAACCGCCAGCCATACGGGCAGGAATAGAGCCATTCTTCAACAAACCGCTTTAAGTCGGCAAATTCAACAACATTATTCTTGTTCAGGTCGGCTCCACCGCACCAGTTGTTCTCTTCGTTACAATCCGGCTCCAGCCACCACTCGGCGAATCTTGCAAAGTCATCAAAAGAAACTATACATAAAGGCCCGGATGCCGCCC
>CAZWKM010000264.1:0-3529 GCA_964634165.1 uncultured Pirellulales bacterium
GCAAAAGTAAAAGGCTCGCTGTGAACAGACGGCTGCGAAATGCTTTGAAAGGACTTACGGACCCGGACATCGAGCGCCGTCGCAGGGTAATGGATTCTTTTGTGCGGGCCACCTTTGAGAGCTTCATCAGGTACTTGTATCGCTACCTGGGCAATGAGGTGGAATGTGAGGACGTGCTCGAAGATGTCTATGCCGATATTTGGGAAAAGCCGGAGCGCTTGCGTAACGTTACCAGCGACAGGGAGCTGTTAAGGACCGTATACCTGTATTATATGCGTAAGCGCCTCAGGGAAGTTTACAGAAGAATAAACCGTAATCTCCATTTATCGCAAATAGACCTGAAGAATCTTGTTGCCCCCGAGTTAGGCGTTCTTGAGATGACGTCCCAATCGGAGCTTCGCCAGCTCCTCCGTCGGGTGTTAAACAGACTAAAGGCACGGGAGCGAAGAGCTATAGAACTTTGGATGGAAGGTATGTCTAACAGGGCAATCGCCAATGAGCTTAAGACAACCGTTGGAGCGGTAAAAATGCTTAAATTTCGAACAATGTTAAAACTTAGGAAAATGCTATGCGACCATTGTCGCGAAGACTGAATTATTTATTAAGAGGAGCGAGAGACAATGTCTGATATAAACCGAACAATTGAAGAATTGCTTGTTGACTACGCCGGGGCCCTGCGTGATGGTTGTATACCGGTATTTCTGAAATCGCTTACACGCCAGGAAGGGCGGAGAATAGCTTCTTCTCGGGGATTTTGGGATGCCACAGAGACCGTGCGAATTCTTAATGGTGCTGGGTTCGCAGACAAGGCGGTGGCCCCGAATGTGAGCCTGTTCATATCCCGGGTCGATGCCAAAATCGTATCGCGATTGAAAAAAGCCAGGGCATCGTCACGAAGGAAACGAGCTGCTCGTGCAAGGTCCGTAACTTACCGAAAAGACTGAGAGGGACCCCGCTTGCCCCCCTGCTTCTTGCGAAGCAAACCGGGGGGCTTTGCGGGAACACAAATCGATATGATTTTAGACTGCCACCAGTGTTCATCCTGCTATTTTGAGGACAAGGAGCCGTCCTCGAGGGTAGATTCTGCGACAATCTCGCCGCCGCAGCCCAAGATGGTTTTCAGGAACGTATTAGCGGTATTCGTCTGCATCGAGCTGTACGATGGCAAAGAGGAGCTGAAAGAAGCTGCGGAGGAGTTTGCATCGCTATCAGGTCTTATAGGGAAAAGGCCGATTGTGCTGTGTCCGAATGTTCATCTGTCAATTGACAGAGCGCCTGAGAAGCAAGCCGCCTGGTTGGTTGCCGAGCTGGAAAAGATGCTTATTGCTAAGGGCTACGACGTGCACTGCCTGTCTTTTGGATACCACAAGCAATATGGTATGGAATGTAACGGCAATGTCGGCAGCGTCGTTGGCAGAAGGTTCTACGGCTCTGAAGAGAAGCAGTTTCTCAGACTCTTGACTCGACTTGGCGTTTGCCCCCCGGAGTCTTTTCCGAAGGACATGCCGCCCTGGGCAACGACTCTGACCGAACGCCGGCTGAAGGTATTAGGCAGCCGAAGAGAAAGCTACAATGTCGGCAAGAGGATGCTCCAGGACCAGCTTGATGCAACAGGCCACGGTGAGCTCTGGACGTGCATGTTGTTTGAAGGGGAAAGGCAGCCTATGGATGATTATCTCAGCGCCTTGTATCAAATCATAGAAGATTACCACGATGTAAAAGTGCACCGTGCAATGAATCTCAGCGTGCCGGGGTTTTCCAATGCCGCACGTTTCCTTTTTCGCAAGTATCCTGAGGCAATCGAATCGGGCAGACTTCGGATTTACAACAGTCAGGTCTCCGACATAGAGTTCCTCTTATCCCACACCGCAGTTCTTCTTGCCTTCCCACATATACCCAGAAAAGCCGGCTCACATGCAGGAGAAATATCGTTCGGAATTTACTGCAAGGATGAAGATTTTGCGAAGAATTTGATTCAGTGGTACCGAACTTTTCTTGTCGATGTGCGATTTGGATGGATCCGTACGGAGTCTGAGCTAAACGCAACTATCAACGAGCTGGAAGAGGAAATGTTCCAGGACAGGCGCGAATAGACTTCGAGAGTTCCTGCCCGAACCGACTCTGGTATCAGGAATTATGCACATGGTCTTACCTGTTTTTGTTGTCGTAGCTTATGTGGCGGTGCTCACGTTCGTTGCCGTGCGGGCACGGGCCGCTCGCCGGTTTTCAGAGTTTTCACTGGCCAGACGAGCGCTTCCATTGGCGCTGGTATTTGGCAGCCTCGCTGCCACCTATGTGGGACCGGGTTTTTCAATCGGCTTTGTTGGAAAGGGATTCAAGAGCGGATTCCTTTTCCTCGCAATAGGGTTGGCATACGCCGTCCAGAACATTTTGGTTGGCCTGCTCGTTGCTCCTCGGCTGAGAGGTTTAAAAAACTGCCACACTTTGGGAGATGCCATCGGCCAAAAGTACGACCGAAAGTGCCAGATTGTTGCCGGCATTATTTCCGTCGGCTTATGTGCGGGCTTCGCCGCAGTTATGGCAAAGGCCGGTGGAGTTGTACTAACTGATATATTTGAACTTCCAACCCGGTCGTCCGTCATTATAGTTGTCGGCGTGACGGCATTATACACGACCTTCGGAGGATTGCGGGCAAGCGTGATAACCGACGCCTTTCAATTCACCGCCTTCGCCATATTACTGCCTGTTATGCTGTTATTCGTACTTCTGTTCCATCTCGATGGGGGCACAGCGACTTTTGTCAGAGAGGCGTCGGCTGCTACCGCGGGGGGGCTCCGTTCCACCCCGCCCATTGAGATAATTGGCCTGGTGGCCGCCTTTTTGCTTGGGGAAACGCTAATACCACCTTATGCAAATCGGGCGTTGGCATCCAGAACAACACGCATATCACGAAACGGCTTTATCTTGGCAGGCCTCTTTAGCGTGGCTTGGTTCATGGTTATGGTGGCACTTGGGATTTCAGCCAGAAGTATCATTCCAGAGGGCACCGGTGAAGACCACGTTCTGTTAAAACTGGTTGATTCAATTATGCCCGCCTGGGGTTACGCGCTTTTGTTGGTAGTATTAGTTTCAGTAGTTATGTCCAGTCTTGATTCACTCCTCAACGCCGGCGCCGTGGCATTTACCGAGGATATTGTCAAGCCTTTTACTAAATTGCGGGATAGCGATGCCCTAAATATCGGTCGGTGCGCGACTATCGTTATTGCTGCAATTGCCGCCGTTGGCGCACTTGCTGTTCCAAGTATCATCAGCGGACTGCTTATCTGCTATGCCATTTGGGCCCCGGCGATTCTCCCCGCCCTTATAATTGGTCTATGGGTGAAACGGCCGCGACCACTCGCTGGAATCTTGTCAATGGCTGTTGGCACTGTCGTTGCAATAATGTTGTGGATAATCCTATGGATAATATTTAAGTTCGTTTTTCCTCGTGAAATCGAGATACCTCCCCTTATTATTATTCCGGCTCTTGGGGCGGCACTCTTGGCGTACCTCCTGGGACACTGGCTCG
>CAZWKM010000265.1:0-3515 GCA_964634165.1 uncultured Pirellulales bacterium
TAGCCCAACAAAAACTGCAGCTCAGGCGCATCGCTTATCTGGAGCCACTGCTTAACATCGACTATCCTGCTTTCGAGCTTGTCCCTGTCACCTACCATAGCCACAAGGTCGATCTTAAACCGCGCATATTCAGGGAAAATCTCTAAAGCCCTCGAAAGAAACAGGGCACTGCTCATATATTCGCCGGCGGCAAATAACGCATGGCTCCTGCCGGCATAGCAGAGCGGGTCGTCCGGCTTGTAAATCGACGCAAGGGTGAAAGAGTCCGCAGCCCGATAGTACCTGCCCTGTTTTAGATACATCTCGCCGGCCCGCATATGCTGATTGAACTTATCGCTTGAGAAAGAGGCAAAAGTCTTGTGTGGGCCCAGAATCGCTTTAGCTCCGGCAGATACATCAACGCCAGACAATTCCGGTGTCGTTACCAGATGTTTATTGCCCCGTGTCGTTCGGGAAAGTGCATCCAGCGAAGTTCTTTTCCTTCGAGAACTTTCACGGGTTCCTATTTCTTGAGATTTCGAAATTCGAATTCCCAATTTCAAAGTTTCGAACTCCTCGGCGCCCGGCTTCTTTTCGCCGGTATCAGCTTCTTCGGGCTTTTCCGCCTTCGGCAGCTGCTCAAGACCTTTTTGTAACTCATCAATCCGCCGCTTCATCTGCTCATAAACACCAGGCTGGGCTCCCTCTTCGTCGGCCTGCTCTTTTGGCTTCTGCAGTTTAAGAGGATGCAATACATCTGCGCTGCGCTCGAGCTTGGTAAGCGGCCGCAAAGAATCATCCCGGCTAATCAGGCTCCGCTTCAATTGTGGCGCCCTGTGTCCTAACTGTTTTATGTCCTGCCGCAATCGTTCCATCTGCGCCAGGTTCTGCTCATCCGCTATCTTTTTGGCCTGTGCGTACGTGGCGACTCCATCTAAAATAAGTTGTTCGAGCTGCTGTGGAGTAAACCGCATCGGCTGGATTTTGATACCCGATACCGTAGTGTCCCAGCCGGACAAAGCCTGCTCTTTCCCCAATTTAATCGCCGACCCGGCTCGCAGAGCAAATCCGTCCGCAGCACGACCGACGATCCTTGTCGTTGCCGGCCTAAAGACGCCGGGGCGCCCGGGTCTCGTAGTGGTTACCGTCCCCGATGGTGAATAATATGGTGTGTATCTGCCGGAAAGCGTCCCGAAATCTCCCGAACTCGCTGAACGCCTCAAAAAAGAATCAAGCGACGACGAGCCAATCGCCGCTCCAAAATCTGTGGTCGCCCGATACGGCACAGCACCGCGAAAGTGCCTGTCGCCGGCAACATTGCCGGTAATTACGAGGTTGCCGCTTCTATCAATCGGGTTAGGACTGCGAAACAGGCCGCTGCGGCCACTGCTTGGCGGAACCCGCCCTGAACCAACGGGATTGCCAATCATGGGATTCTCAACCCCTGATTGAATCAGGGGCCAGCCGGTCCCCGAAAAGAAGGTAAGAAATACCACGGCCACAATAAATAACAATCGAGCCTTCATAATATTAAATGCTCCATACTCCCACGGATATGTTCACAATTAAAAATATTTTATCTTACACAATCTTATATTTCGGCTTTTCAGCCCAATTCAGTTTAGTCGCAAGGGTGTCCCATCGAGTTCGAAGCGGATTATTCACAATCAGGAAATCGCTGCTTTCCCTCTCGACTCTTACCACATCATCAATCGACAGTCTGCACGAGACCTGACCGTCGATCGAAACGGTCGTGCCTTCATTGACGCGTACCCCAACGACCTCCACTCTACTATCGGCATTGATAACGATAGGCCGAAAGCTCAGCGAATGAGGACAAATCGGCGTAATAACCATTGCCTCCATCTTCGGCGACAGTATAGGCCCCCCCGCCGAGAGATTATAAGCGGTTGAGCCTGTCGGAGTGGAAATTACAAGGCCGTCGCTTACACAGCCGGCGATGGGCTGGCCATCCACCGACATCTTCAGCTCAATCGTTCTAAAGGGCGGCCCGGCGGTGATAAAAACATCATTGATAGCTGCCGAGCAGAATTTTTCCCGGCTCTTATTAGACATGCTGAAAACTCTACAGCCTAACATCATCCGTTTTTCTATCGGTGCCGTGCCTTTCGTCAAACAAGGAAAAAATTCCTTGAGCTCGGCGACGTTGAATTCGGCCAAAAACCCGAGCTTGCCGAGATTAACGCCTATCACCGGCACACTGCTCTGACTCAAATGCCTTGCAGCCGAAATAATGCTCCCATCGCCGCCGAAAACAATCGCAAAATCACATTTTTTCAACATCTCGGCTGTACAATTCTCAATACGGTAGCTTCCTATTATCTCGGCCTTGCCCCCTGCAAAGTCCGTAAATTCCTCAATTGCCTCAGCGACGTGCTGCTTCTTCGGGTCGCCGAAAATAACCAATTTGGGCAAACTGCTTTTTGCCATCTTATCGCCTCAAACAACCAATTTCTCAGTCTTGACCCATCAATTATCGACCATTCCGCACCAATAATCAACTAAAATCTACCTCTCATGCTTGCCCCGTGAGAAGTAAACGCCGAAGGTGAATTTGCCTGCCCCCTTGTTTAGAGTGCCTTATACTCTAAGGGGGTTCACTTTCTAACCGGGCTAAAAACTAAAAGCTATTTGTCACCCTATATTCGTTTCTTGGAACATTTCTGATAAGCAAGGCTCATTCATCCTTTGTGTCTCATCACATACGCCATCCGGTCTTTCAGAGCTCTCTCATCAAAACAAAAACGCCTGTCATATCCACGCGTCCACATCCGTCCATCGATCCCACGCTCCCGTAGAGCATAGTATGCCGCACTCTTGAGGCGACTCACAACCTTACCTATTGGCTTCCCGCCCTCTCCAATAACCACATGCACATGATTGCTCCAAACCGACAGCGCAAGTACCTTCTCGCCGATTCTCTCCGCCTCAGCCAGAATAGCTCTTCTGGCAACCTCACGTTCGGACTTTTTGAACTTGACCCCATTACCCCTTCGCCTTCTTCTATTGGCTTCTTTTAATCCCTTGCTTCCGACTAATACTTGTCCTTTCTTCACGAATCCTCGTTCATCTCCCTGCAACCAGCTGCCGTACGTCGTCCAGGTAACCATATATCCGTAAGTCTTGCCCATACCACCATGTCCACATAAACGCCTGTCATCAAGGCGTTCTGACTTAGCCCCCACACCCGCGCTGCGGGGATTTTTTGTCCTTTTATATAGCCCCCACCCCGCGCGGTGGGGGTCACTCAAACCCCCGTAACACCTTCATCTCATCATACCCGGATTCTACCCCGAAATCATCCGCACCGCAACCAGGCGACTTCGTCCTTTTATATAGCCCCCACCCCGCGCGGTGGGGGTCACTCAAACCCAAAATCATCCACACCGCAACCAAGCGACTTCGTCCTTTTATATAGCCCCCACCCCGCGCGGTGGGGGTCATTCTACCCCGAAATCATCCGCACCGCAACCAAGCGACTTCGTCCTTGTATATAGCCCCCACCCCGCGCGGTG
>CAZWKM010000266.1:0-3512 GCA_964634165.1 uncultured Pirellulales bacterium
AGTCAAAGGGAAAAAAAGGGGGAAAGGGGAAAGTAAAAAGGGAGAAGGGAAAAGGAGAAGGGAAAAGGGGGTTGCGGGTTACGGGTTGCGGGTGATTTCGGGGTAGAATCCGGGTATGATGAGATGAAGGTGTTACGGTGGTTTGAGTGACCCCCACCGCGCGGGGTGGGGGCTATATATTATTTCACAGCGTATAGAAAGGCCTTAATGTGTCGATTGCGAAATTCCGCAAAATCAGTGTAATCCGCGTCTAATTCTTTACTTCCCCGCGATGATGAGGTCGATGCGCTTGACCAGGTCGCGCAGGTAGGCCTCGTCGCCGCCGGACAGTTCGGTGGTCATAAATCCATCGTAGCCGATTTCATCCAGCGCGCGGCGCACCTGGGGCCAATTCACATCGCCGTCGCGCAAATTAGTCCATTGGAAGCCCCTGCGTTTGAAGTCCTTGAGATGTATTTTGACGATACGCCTGCCGAGCGTTCGGAGCCAGTCCTGCGCGTACCCGTAGATGATTATGTTGCCGACGTCGAAGTATGCCTGCACCCACGGGCTATCGAACTCGTCCACGTAGCGGGCGAATTCGAGCGGGCTTAGCAAGAACTTGTTCCAGACGTTCTCGATGGCGATGACCACGCCGACCTCCTCGGCGAGCGGGAGGAGTTTGCGGATATGCTTCTGTGAGCGCTTGTAGGCGTCGGCGTAGCTGACGTTCTCCTTGACCACTGCCGGCACTAACAGGACTGTCTCAGCGTCCATCGCCCTGGCGCATCGCAGCGCCGTTTCCATCCCCGCGAGGCCTCTCTTGATTACTTTAGGGTCCGGGTCGGAAAAGGGTGCGTGCCACCCGCCGAACACGATGGAATGAATCGGCACGCCAGCGTCCCTTGCTAGCCTGCCCTGCTTCCGCGCAGCATCGAGGTCGTTCATAGGATATGCTTCGATGCCCTCGAACCCGCATTTTTTCGCCAACTTAAACTTGTCCGCATCGGGGAGTCCTTTGGGCAGCATACCCAGTTGGACCGCCTTGCGCAGCTTCGCACGGTTTTGGTTGCCTGCAGCGAACGTGGACGCCCCCAGCAGGCCCGTCCCGACCGTGACCGCGGCCGTATACTTCAGGAAACTGCGACGTTCTATCATTTTCTCATCCATAGATTTTCCTCCTGTATGGTAACTGTTCAGGCCGTTAGAAATTCCGCAGTGCTAAAAACAGTGCAAAAACCGCAGATTTGGGTTCCCGCAAGGCGGGGTCCCTCTAACGGGGCTCATATTCACTATAACATAACGCACTTTCCTGCTGCCTGTCAAATCTTATTTCAATCTGTTATATTAGGTTGCCTTATTGGCCTAAATCTCTATAATCTTGCCTGCACCTGTGGTTGCCTGCACAGGTTACGCAGGCACAGGTGAAAATTGTCTTTTACAGAGGGCGATATTTTGAGACAATGTAAATTCCTGAATGATAAGAACGGTTAGCTTATTCACGGTCAATATTAATACTTGCAGTAAAGGAGAACACGATGTTGTATCTTAGTTTGAGTATAATGATGTTTCTGGAGTTTGCTATTTGGGGGGCGTGGGCTCCGGTGCTGGCGGCCCGTCTGTTGGGGCCGCTAAAGATGAGCGGCAAACAGACCGGCTGGATATATGGCACGCTGTTTTTAGCGTTCATTGTCTCACCGTTGATTGCCGGCCAGATTGCCGACCAGTGGATTGCCGCGCAGTGGTTACTTGCGGCAGCGCACGTGGTCGGCGGCGTGCTTCTGTTTATCGCCGCCCGGAAGAAGACTTTTGGCAGTTTGTTTGCAGTCATGTGTCTGTATTCGCTGTGTTATGCGGCCACGGTACCGCTGGTCAACTCACTGATGTTTTCGCAATTGGGGAAAGTCCACGCCGACGATGCTTCAGTTGCTGCTTCCTCTGCCAACATTTTTATCTGGGCTCCTGTTGCATGGGTGCTCGTGGGGTTATTATTGACCGGATGGCGGCGGATAAAGGGGACCGGTGACGGCAGCGATTGTTTGAAACTGGCGGGTGGTGTATCATTGTTGATGGGCGTTTTCTGTTTGTTTCTTCCACATACCCCACCTCCGGGAGCTGGTGGTGACGTATTGCCCTTTGTTAAAGCCTTCTCGATGCTGAGCGAGGGTAATTTCCTGCTCTTCCTTGTGCTCTCGTTTGTTGTTGCTTCCCAACTGCAGTTTTACTTTCTTGGCACAGCGCAGTATCTTCAAGATATCGGGGTGCAACCCAAGAACGTGCCGGCGATGATGGCGATCGCACAAGCTACACAGACGATTGCCACGTTAGTCGTCCTGATTTACTTTGTGAATACATTAGGGTTCCGGTGGACACTGGCTATTGGTGTGTTATCCTGGTTGGTGTTGTATTTGGCTTACTCTGCGATGAAGCCGAAATGGCTCGTCATAGGTTCGATGGGGTTCCACGGCATTGCCTATGTGCTTTTCATCATTGGTGGTCAAATCTATGTGAACTCGGTGGCGTCGAAGGATATTAAGAGTTCCGCCCAGGCCCTGCTTTTTGTGGTGACGATGGGATTCGGTCTTTTCTTAGGCACACAGTTCACAGGTGTGATTATGGACAAATTCAAGAAAGAAGGCACGTTCCAGTGGCGTCCAATTTTCTTAGTGCCTTGTGTGCTGACGGCTGTGTGTGTCATCGCATTCATTTTGTTCTTCAAAGGTTAAGAGCGTTATCTTGAATTATACAGTATTGGCTGTACCGTATTGGAGAATGTAAGATGAATCAAAGGACGGTAGTATTGGTGGGGATGGTTGCGTTGTTGAGCTGTTGTGCGGGGTGCAGGGATAAGGTGGAAACTACTCCTGAGAGGCAGAAGACACCACGAGAACCAGCTCAGGATGCGGAGGCACAGGAAGTCGTGGGCGAGCATCATGTATTGAACCAGCCGCCGAAAGGATTTGTGGCGCTGTTCAACGGTAAAGACCTGACGGGCTGGAAAGGATTGGTGGGCAGTCCGAAGACTCGGGCCGGGATGAGCCCGCAGGATTTGGCAGAGGCCCAGGTCAAGGCGGACGAGAATATGCACGCCCACTGGAAGGTGGTCGACGGTGTGCTGGTTTTTGACGGTAAGGGACACAGTCTCTGCACAGCGAAGGACTACGGCGATTTCGAGCTGCTGGTTGATTGGAAAATCGAAGCCGGCGGGGACAGCGGGCTCTATCTGCGGGGCTCGCCGCAGGTGCAGATATGGGATGCGGCGCGGCAGCCGGAAGGCTCAGGCGGGCTGTACAATAATAAGGAAGGGCCCAGCAAGCCGCTGAAATGTGCTGACAACCCGGTTGGCCAATGGAACACGTTCAGGATTATTATGGTCGGCGAGCGCGTAACGGTGTATCTCAATGACGTACTGGTGGTTGATAACGTGGTGCTGGAGAACTACTGGGAGCGGGACAAGCCCATCTACCCGGTAGGCCAGATAGAGCTTCAGTCCCACAGCAGCCCGCTGTATTTCAGCAATATATTCATCCGTG
>CAZWKM010000267.1:0-3486 GCA_964634165.1 uncultured Pirellulales bacterium
GTCGCTGTAGCCGCTGTGGCTTTCAAGAACTGTCTTCTGTTCATCTTGCCTTCCCTGAAAAAAGTACAAGTTCGACAGCCTCCTGACACTATCGCAGGAGTGATTGCTGAAGTGATTTTATTGTATCATGCGAAGCTCCGCAATGGCAAGGCAACTTATGGCTGCGATTGAGTCTTCGGACATACAGCCGGCCGCTTCCTTCCCGTTTAACCCCCTGCACTGCAGGTGGGTTTCTTTTGAGACTTTGTATTTCGTAAATTCGAATTTGTTTAGGATTTAGGAATTAGTATTTAGAGTTTGTGCAAAATACTCTTGCTGTATTTTGCACCCCATGCTAATATTGTCCTAAATCCGGCTATAAAAATGGCTATGGAGAAAAAAGATGACACCCAATGATCTGGACATACCTGGCCGAGGCGAAGCCTTTTCGCGTGTCGTTATCGACAAGGCATTGGAGGATAGCAACTGGGACCTTCTCGATCCACAACAGGTTCGCTTTGAGCTTAGCGGTTCAACCGGCCGCGCCGATTATGTACTGAGCGGCCCTTATGGTCCTCTATGCGTCTTAGAGGCAAAAAGGCCAGATGTAGACCCTTATGAGGCCAAAGAACAGGCTCGCGGTTATGCAGAGAATTTGCGTGCGCCATTTATCATCCTCTCGAATGGCAGGGAACACTGGTTTTGGAACTACCAGCGGGCCGACCAGCAGGATGCCTATCGCATTGAGCGTCTGCCTTCGCCCGCTGACCTCGATAGGTTGCGTTTTAAGAACCTCCAACCGCCGCGTCCACTTATGACCGAAATCATCGGGCCGGACTACCTTCACACCTACCGCCCGGACATCACGCTTCGTGGGTATCAGATCAATGCCATCGACAAGGTTTCCCGACGCTTTGACGATCTTGGCGAACGTAAGTTTCTGCTCGAAATGGCCACCGGCACCGGCAAAACCCTGCTTTGTGCTGCTATGATACGCCGATTTCTCAGTACTCGCAATGCCGAACGGGTCCTCTTTATCGTTGACCGAATCGAGTTGGCCAAACAGACAATGGAGGAGTTCAACATTATCCTGCAGGAGTACAGCCCCGTTGTCTTCAAGACCGCCCGACGGCGTCCTGCCGAACTGCTCGGCTCGTGCGTAGTTGTAGCAACGATTCAATCATTAATGGTAGATAGACGCTACCGCACAGAGTTCACACCATTCCACTTTGACCTGGTCATCAACGATGAAGCTCACCGCTCGATCTACGGAGACTCCCGCGAATGTGTCCAGTTTTTCCAGGCCACTCGAATCGGCCTCACTGCCACACCTAAGGCGTATCTGAAAAATATCGCTATTGATGATCTTGGCCGTAATAACCCTAAGACTCTGGAAGCCCGTCAACTCCGTGACACTTACCACTACTTTGGTTGCAAGCCGGGTGAGCCAACTTTCCGTTACGACATTAGAGATTCTGTCAAAGACCCCCAAGGCCCGTTCCTCTGTATGCCCAAGATATTCGACATCCGCTCCGACATCACTACCCAGGCATTAGATGAAAAGGGATGGGCTATTACTATTGACGAACGCGAGGAAAACTACAAGGTGCACAACTTAGAACGCAAAATTTTCGTTCCCGAGCGAAACAAAGTCATGTGTGAAGCATTCCTTAAGAATGCCCAAAAAGACCCTAACGGCCAACTCGGCAAATCGATAATTTTCGCAGTCAACCAGAATCATGCTACGGCCATTACCAAGATACTAAACAAAATGCAGCCTGGCATTGCCACCACCATAACCTCACGCATTCCCGAAGCCTCGACAATCTCCAAAGACTTCCGCGACGGCAAGCGTTCCGAGCGAGTTGCCGTTTCGGTGGACATGCTCTCCACCGGCTACAACTGCAAAGATTTGCTCAATGTCGTGTTGATGCGCCCGGTATTCTCTCCCACCGCATACATACAAATCAAGGGACGCGGAACCCGGCTTTACACATTCCGAATCGGCAACACTGAGTACGAGAAGAAAAATTTCTTTCTGCTTGACTTTTGCGGTGTTGCTAAGTATTTCCAGGACAAATACGACTATACTGAACCGCTGCCGCTGCCAACGCCGACAGGTGAGAAAGACACAAGACTCATCGATTACGACTTTGACCTAACGGATGAGCAAACAGGAACCGATATAGCTCCATCGGCAAGACCACCGCACAAAGGAATACCCATCTGGCAGGGCCGGGACATTGTCGTCTCCCAAGAAATCCACATCGTCGGCCCTGAAGGTGAAAAAGTCGATCTAATGACCTTTCGCGGCACATTCGAGCGGGATGTCGCCGCGCTAGCCGACCAGGACGGTGAGTTCAATGAGGCAGCCAAGGTCGAGGACGATGACGCGGTCGAGACCATTATGCAAGAGCGTTTCTTCTACAGGCCCGAGATGTTCTACTCAGCCGACAAGCTGGTTCAATCTTACGGTGTACCTGCCCCGGTTCCGGCGTTTGTATATAATGCCCTTGGTACAAAAAAGCTGCCTACTAAAGAGCAAATAGTTGATGACACCGTTGATTCCATCACCGCCCGCTTTAATCTTCGGTACAGCGACCAGAAATGGCTAAGCGCCACCACTCAGCTTATTACCGACGACCCAAAGGCCCTCCACAAATTCTTAGATGGCGATGTAACGCTCTTTACCGCCCCTCAGTTCACTTTACTTGGCGGCCCCGCTGCATTAGTTAAGTTTGCCGAACGCGATGCTGCCTTCGAAGCCCTCAGAAACTCCGCGCTTATCCGCCAGTCTATCCTCGGAGCACAACCATTATGACAAAGAATAAGACAAGGAACAATACCAACAAAAATTTCCATTCCTCTGGTCTGCGACAAAAGGTCGATCAGATGATGGATATTCTATATGCCGGCGGCGTCAACAACCCTATGGATTCCATCGAGCAAATTTCCTATCTCTTATTCTTGCGCCTCTTGACCGAAAGAGACGAGCAATTAGCCGCTCTTAGTAAGAAATACAAACGAATCTTCTCCGGCAAATGGTCACGCTATGCTTGGGGCAACTTCGTAACGCTTACAGGCGACCAGCTTTTCGATTCGACTCGCTCCGCTATCGAGGACCTCCACGAATTGCCTCACCTCTCCGAAACTGGTAGACTTCTTTTCAGACGGGCGACACTCAAAATTTACGACCGTCCGACTCTGCGGGCGGTCATCCAGTCAGTCCACGAGATGGACCTTACCGAACACGATGGTGCAGATATTAAGGGCGACATGTACGAATATCTGCTCAGTAAAATCTCAATGTCAGGTACGAACGGCCAGTTCCGCACACCCCGCCACATTATCGACTTGATTGTTGAAATGGTAGACCCAAAACCCGGCCGGCGTATTTGCGACCCTGCCTGTGGCACGGCGGGCTTCCTTATCTCGGCATTCAACCATATTCTCAAACAGAACACCTCCAAAGCCGACCTGAAAACAGGCAATGTAACCGGCGACAAG
>CAZWKM010000268.1:0-3470 GCA_964634165.1 uncultured Pirellulales bacterium
AATCTGCTGGACGTTCCGGCCGAGAGCATCAAAGACAAATTCGCATTGCGTATTGCGTATTGCGTATTGCGTTTTTCCTTTCTCCTCTTTTCTTTTTTCTTTCACGCGATACGCATCACGTATCACACACGACGAGATAAAGCCGGTCCTGTCGGCTAAGATAGAATCCTGCTCCAATTCCAATCCTTTTTTCAACTGCTCGGGACGGATGATTTTCCTTCTTTTGAGCTTGTTTAATATCTCTTTCGGTATGGTTAACGCATCGTTCGGGTCATTGAGAGTTGGCCCGGTCTTTTCCCGCGGTTCTTGTGAGGTTGATGGCGGGGGCTTCTTTGTTTTGCTGAGCGGCAAAAAATAGATGGGGAATATAAAATTCCTGCCCTTGTATTTGGTCACTCTGCCCCAGAGTTTGTAGGTTGCGGTGGTATGCTTTTTCACATCAGTGGTCATCTTTTCCAGTGTCGACGACGGCAGCAGTTCCAGGCTTGTCCCGGCTTTGACAACGGCTTTATCATCGCTTATGTCTGAGTCAAATTCAAAGAACCATCTATTGGGAAGCCCAAAGCCGATATATTGGCTTTGGGAACCCTCGTTGCTGTCCTGGAACCGTATGTCATTGCTGTCGGTACTGGTCAATTTGCCATCAACGCCGGTCAGGACAAAGCCGTCCCGAAACGGAGTTTTGCGAGCTGTTCCTGCCTCTTTAGAAGTCCGCACCGGGGCCACAGTCCGCCTCGGGCGGACCTCTGGCGACTTACGTCTAACCGGGCCTGCGCCGAACGCTGTGACGCTTATAAAAAACGCCAAAACCAAAATTGCAAGTCTCTTGCCCATATCAATAATCGGTAATCAATTCTACAACCTGTCCCGGCCTATCTGCCTGTTTTATGTATCGGATGCTGCCAGGGTCGTCGCTTGCAATCAAATCGACCAGCGGCTTCCAGAATCCGCCTACAAGTATAATCGGTTTATCTGCTTCGAGAAATCCTTTGTTTTTTAATTCCCAGACCTTTGCCAGTTCCAGCAGCGTTCCCGTTCCGCCGGGCAGCACGACATACCCCTGCCCCAGTTTTATCAACGTATCGAGCCGTTCATCGAGTGAATCGGCAGCGATTTCGCGACTGATATATTCGTTGGGCTTTCCTTTGAAAGCTGAGCAGGTAACGCCAATAATTTCACCGCCGGCCTCGGCTGCTGCTCTGGCTGCGGCTAACATTGTCCCGCCATATCCGCCGTTGGCGATTGTGAAGCCGGCCTGGGCCAGCATTTTGCCTGTCTCGTAGGCCAGTTCATAAGCCGAATCGCCGGGCTTTGCTCTGCCCGTGCCGAAAACAGTTATAGTTTTTTCATCCATTGGTTTTTTTGCGTGTGTAGTTTAGCAGCCCGGCCGAGAGCAAAATTTCCCTGTCCCTGTCGCAAAGTTTCAGCCTGCCGACAAATTCAAACGAGCCGGTCTTATTGACAATCTTAACTTTGTCACTACCCTTTATCGCTTCGAGCAGATTGTCGATTTGTAACTGGTCGTCGGGTTTGATTTCGTTGTAGTCGGCCGGCTCGGCGAATTCTATCGGAACAATGCAGAAGTTAATCAGGTTGGCCTTGTGGATTCGCTCAATACTTTTCGCGACTACCGCCCGCACTCCCAGATACATCGGGCAAAGTGCGGCGTGCTCTCTTGACGAGCCCTGGCCGTAGCTTTCACCTGCCACAATTACACCGGCGATACCTTTTTCCTTTAGCTCAAGGGCGCACTGGGCAAATGTCGGCCTGCCTTGCTCGTTGAAACAATTAAAGACCACCTTTGCATATTCCGGCACATTCGAGCGCAGTTTCAGGAAAGCCCCGGCCGGCATAATATGGTCGGTGGTTATCTTATCGCCGCATCTAATCAGGACCCTGCCCCGCAATTCCTGCGGCAGCGGCGGCGGCGCTTCGGGCACAACAATCGTAGGGCCGCGCAGAACCTCTGCTTTTGCCGCCTCTTCTTCGCTCAAAGACGGCTCTATCATATTGTCGTTGATGACGAATTTATCCGGCAATTCGATTTCTGGGTATTCTATTGCGAAAATTTCAGGCAAATCGCGCGGGTCGGTAATTCGGCCGGTCAGAGCCGAAGCGACCGCTGTCTCGGGACTGACCAGATAGACCTGGTCATCTCTTGTGCCGCTTCGGCCGGGAAAGTTCCTGTTAAACGTCCGCAGACTTACGACTCCATCAGCCGGCGAAAAACCCAGGCCGATGCACGGACCGCAGCCCGTCTCGAGAATTCGAGCACCCGCTGAAATCATATCCGCCAGTGCCCCGTTTTCAGCTAACATATTCAAGACTTCTCTACTGCCCGGAGCGATTGCAAATTCGACCATATCATTTATACGCCTGCCCTTTAATATCCTTGCTGTCATCATTAAATCGGCAAAGCCCGAGTTTGTGCAGCTGCCTATTACGACCTGCCCTATTCGAATGCCGGCAACTTCCCTGACGGTTTTGACATTATCCGGCGAAGATGGACAGGCCGCCATCGGCTCAAGCTCAGCCAGATTAATTTCGATGATACGGTCATATTCGGCATCGGGGGCGGCTGCCAATGGCTGATAGTCTTTTTCTCGTTTATGGGCGGCGAGGAATTTTCTGGTTTGTTCATCGCTGCCGAAGATACTCGTTGTTACGCCCAGCTCCGCTCCCATATTGGTAATCGTTGCCCGCTGCGGCACAGTCAACTCCGAAGCGCCTTCACCGAAATATTCGACCGCCCAGCCCACATTACCTTTTGTCGTAAGGATGCCGAGCAGTTTAAGGATAACGTCCTTGGCTGCCACCCAGTCGCCCAGGTGCCCGATAAGTTTTACTCCTAAGACCTTCGGACAGGTCAGGTAGAATGGTCCTCCCGCCATAGCCACTGCCACATCCAGCCCGCCGGCCCCGATGGCAAGCATACCGAGTGCACCGCAGGTCGGCGTATGTGAATCGCTGCCCAAAAGTGTCGTCCCGGGCTTGCCGAACCGCTCCAGATGGACCTGATGGCAGATACCGTTGCCTGCCCGCGAATGATAGACCCCTGATTTGGCCGCTATCGTTTGCAGATATAAATGGTCGTTATGGTTCTCCGGCCCAAACCCGGCTATATTATGGTCAATATAGCTGACCGAAAGCTGCGTTTTAACTCTGCCCGCCCCCATTGATTCGAACAGCAAAAATGCCGTTGTTCCGGTGGCATCCTGAGTAAGTGTCTGGTCAATCCGAATGCCAATAACCTGGCCGGCGGCGATTTTGCCGTCAACCAGATGCCCGGTGAGTATCTTATAAACAAGTGTTTGTCCCAATCTTACGCTCCCTTGAGAATTGATTATTGATTATTTTTTATTTTCTTGCCACAAAAACACCAGGATTTAACTGTATATTTTTTTATCTTAAATTTTTCTTCGTGGCTTTGTGGCTAAAAAATATTTTTCTCCCGTTGGCAGCGGGTGAGA
>CAZWKM010000269.1:0-3462 GCA_964634165.1 uncultured Pirellulales bacterium
GTTAAAGAAATGGATAAACGCTACCATGACTGGAGAAGTCAGATGCCGGAGCCATGCTTGCCGGTAAAACCGCCAGAGGAGATGTACGAACACACCAGGCGGGGGCGGCACGCCCGCCGTCCGTTCGGTCGCGGGTGGATGACCGTTGAACAGTGGGACAAGATAAAAGACGATCCTATCCAGTGGAGCGAATATCACGTAAGGAAGAGAATGCTACAAAAGTAGAAGAACTAGGAAAACTAGGAGCGTGTCCAAGTATTCGCTTTCAAAATGCGTAAGTCTTTACTATTAAAGAGTTTAGTGTTTTTAGGCCTAAAATGCTTAAGTCTTTTATTTGCAAGTACTTATAAATTTCAAGGTCTATTACTCGGACAGACTCCTAGACACAGGGAACCGCGGGCACAGGTGCGGTCGTGATTGTAGAAGGTGATGGTGGTTTTTTCCTCGGCATCGGGTGAACGCAGCACACTCAATTGAACCCAGCGGGAGTTTTGCGGGCGATCTCTACATCCAACTCCAACGCATTGCCCTTGATGGCGTCCAGCACGATCTCTTTGTTGGCCGGAAGAAGTCACGGCAATGCCTGGATAGATCCTACCGACCCCCACTCTTGTCTTCGACACCTGTGCCTGCGCCACCTGTGTCGAGGCAAACACAGGTGCAGGCAAGAAGACGTGGGGGTGCGCGCATGGAACAAGACCACGGGAAAGCAGCAAAACCGACATCGTGCGGCGTGCTCCATCCCGAAGGCGCCTATCACTGCAACGGGCCCCATATATCGCTAAGAAGATCGTGCAGTGCCGGATCATGTTCCTTCAACTCCGCGCGCACGAACGGGTAGAAGTCATTGCGATAGAAGTAGGCTTCGGTTCCTTCGGCGAAATACTCCATTTGGTCACTCAGGCCGTAATGGCGAACCTTTTTGCCGTTGTAAAGAAGCACCTTTTCGTAGATGCCGGCAGCCTTGGCCTTCTTATAAGCGTCAACAATGCGTGGGTCATCGAAGCCGAAGTACTGGTCGTGGTAGGCATGGGCTAATTCATGGAGGACAACAGCCGGGTGTTTGATCATTTGATGTCGAGAAAGAAGATTCTTGGCCCGCGGAATATGCACCTTTTTAGCCAGACGCGGGTCGTGCCCGTGGGACTTCAACCAGCCGATATTCGGATGATACTGCATAGCTCCCAGCGTGGGGTGGTGATGCTCAATCCAAATCTCCAGTTTGCGCATCTTGCTCAGTTGTTCTTCCGGCATCAGAATGGCGATACGTTGGAGGTGATTGGCCAACATCTTCAGAGCAGCAGCCCCGGCCTGGCTATGTTCTCCTTCCAGCATTTGTGGGTCCACATGCACGGTCCATCCTTCGATGTTTTGCACAACAGGATCAAAATCCGCCGTTGTCGGACCTCGACCTTTTTCCGATGCTGGGCGTAACCTTGATTTGGCCTCATCCGCCACAGCGGGCTGCATTTCCAAAATGGCCTTACCAAAGGCCTTGCCAATGAGCAGGAAGATCTCAGCATTGCCGTTGTAGTGGTATTCACCGTCACCCTGTTTTCCATCACGCCAGTACGGCGCGGTTGGGACATAACGCACGTTGTTGTTCTTGAATTCCTCCATCTCGGCAGTAGCGGCCTGGGCTTTGCGTATGATGGCCGACTTGTACATCGGTCGATCACCTCCCTGGCCCATACCGCCGATCACGAACGGCAGGTTGGGCGATTTCAGCTCCTTGCGCACATCGCGAATGAAATTAGCCATGTTCGTCTGGTAATGCTTCTCAAAGCCGTTGTACTGATCGTTCCAACCCTGAAACCAGACAAACCCCGCAAGCTCAACGGGCCCTCTGTTATAGCCCGGCATCGATTCGGCAAGGTTGTCCATCACATTTTTGATGTGTGCCATCATTTTTCTGTATTCATGACCAGGGTCCCGCTTGCCGCTTTCAATCTCCTGTTGCAGTTTGCTGGGGATTGTGCTCGGAGCAATCGGACCCGAACTCGGCGGCCTGAATTCCATGGCAATCGCTCGCCCTCCCACAGCGTACTTTATGACCAGTACCGGCTCCTCAATCGCATCTCCGACCAGATTGCCGAATCCCAACTCGGGACCGATGCGGTCCTCCGGAGAACCGTAACCAACGGTCAACCTCCCTTTTTTTCGACGGCCTCGATTGCCAAGATAGTCGATCCAAACATCATTGCGTTCGACCCACTTGCCGTTGCTCTTCAAATCGCCATAGGCCTTAGCATTCTTGCTGACTACCTGCTCGAGATGCTTAATCGTTCCCTTGCCCTCCATGTTGGATTGCCCGGCCAAAATGAAGACTTTCACCGGACTCTTACCCGGCTGGTCGGCCCAGACATGCGTTGAGAGCAGGGTCACAATGAACAGCGAACAACACAGGACTGCCTTTGAGAATGTTTGGTGTTTCATAATGTGTACCTCCAACTAAAATTTCCCACATGGCGTCGTATTTCTTTGCTCAGCTACGCCGCCGAGTCTCGTTTTTCGTTCGGCCATGATATGTTTCCCTATAAGCTTGTCTGTCATGATTATAACACACCCAGGGGCACTTTAAAGCGAGATCTCTGAAAATATGGGTGATACCCATCAAAGGCAGGTCGCCCATTTTACGAGCATAGAATCCCTCTGATGGCTACGCTGTGAGATTCTGCGGGGGGATATTGGGTGTTTCCTGGACCGTTCCCACCAGCCAAACAGAGCGCACTGAGCCTCCCATCCGTCATACTGCTTGACAGTATGCCGGACCCCCAAAATGGCCCCATTTTCGTGAGTCGAAGCCTACAACCTTCCTACAACCCAACAACCCGTTATCTGCCAATTCGAGAAAATGTCCATTTCATAAGTGCCGTATCGCCAGGGCTTTACAAAATTCATAAAAATTGGTAACGTTTTCAATGACCGTTTCTTCTTGTGGCTCACTGGCAACTGCCTGTGCATCTTCTTTACAGCACGCTTTCATTGGGAATTCGACTGTTTTGCAGTGGTCCGATGTTTGCTTGACAAGTACACAGGGTGCCGCCGGTAAAAGGCCGTGACGCCCAGTGCTTCAGTCTGCTGGGAAAACACTTAGCTTTTTTAATTCCGCTTGAACAAGATTATAGTCATAACCTCCGGCAAAACCGGGGAATTACCTACTGATTTATTTTGTTGACAATATCAAATGAGCGCCTTATACTCTTACAGTACCAATGTCAAGCATGTTGCATAAAAAATTTGCAGAGCAAGACAGCGATCCGGCGGTCTCGAGAGAAAAAGGGGCATTTTTTTGCTTGAAGGGAGCTTATTGTATATGCGGCGGAGTCCAGCTAATTCAAATTTCACGTAAAATGGAAACTGCACCTTTAGTTATCAGTCGCCCTGCGATTGAAAAGGAGATAAGTAAAAATGAGAACGAGTATGATTGTTGCGTGTTTCACTTTTGTCTGTATTGTCGGC
>CAZWKM010000270.1:0-3458 GCA_964634165.1 uncultured Pirellulales bacterium
GGCTGGATTGTCCAGCTGACTCACAGCAGCTTACCTTGGCGCACTCTCCATTTTGTCTCCATAGATGTCAATTTTTACGAAGTATGCAGGCACCAAACATCAAATTCTCGCCCAAAAACACATATTTTCAAGAATTTTAAAGATAAAATCGGATTAAGTATCCGGAGGTCTTTATTAAGATTTCCATGCTTAACAGTTGGGGGCTTGACAATAATCAGTGATGATCTCCAATCGTTCCAGATTCTTGATAGCCAAACCCAGAAAATACGGTCGGTGTTTTTGATCTTCGGCCTTTTTATGCTGCGTTGCTGAACAGCCAATTGCTGGCGGAGAGCAAGGTTTTCAAGAACTATGTCTTGTTTGCTCCTGAATATGAGCCTTAGAAACTCAAAGATGAGCTTGGCAAGGATTTTCAAGGTTGCTTGCTCCCGAATATTCCTATAGAATTAATCCTTAATCGTTATTCAGGGAGTTTACATAAGTCGTTGAAATTAAGCAAGTTCGAATTTTTGAGTAGGACACCTCTGTCTTTCGCCCACCACAAAGGACTTCGGCCGTCTTTGCCTTTTAGGTTCACACCGACGCCCCTCGCAATAAGCAATGATACCACACCTTGTGACTTTTCATAGCCGCGTAGTGTAGCGGCGTCTCGCCAGCATTGTTCTTCGCGTTTAAATCCGGAAGCCCTTGGAGGCTGGTTTGCTTTCAAAACTTACATTCTACACCTGCCACACGAATAAAGAAGAAGGGGTACATTGTCCTCCTCTTCTTTTGCTTTAAAATCAGGGATAGAATCTACTTGTCATAGCCAGCAAAGTTTATGTGTTGCCAGGGTCCCAGCCATTCACTTGGTCTTCCTTTGGTCCACCAAATCTCGCTCTTTCCGTTCTTTTTTAGAATAGCACAGCTACCCCACATGGTTCCACCCTTATCCAGTCCTAGAAAACGGCAGGGGGTCTCTTTCTGCAGGCAAATCGGGGTTATCCCATCTTCGGCAAAATCGAGTCTCCTCCCAGTGTCTATATCGTAGCGCCAAGTCATCCCCATCATCTCCTTGGCCATGGCGATATCAACTTGCCCTAAGTGGTACCGAAGGTGCCAGTCGAAAGAAGCCGAGCGCTCCTGTCCATACCTCGTTTTAAGCGGGGGAGGGACCTCTTTCTTGACGTCGTTTTCATCGAAATAATGGTTGCTTCCGTGCCAGTTGCCGTAGACCAAATAGTTCCCCGCCTCCTTCATGTCCCCAGGATAACGCACCACATATCGGTGGGCTGTGACCTCTACCATGGCTATTTCATCTGGGTCCGCTACCATGTAGCCCCAACCACCGGTGTGTGTAACCGTCTTTTTGTCGGTTCCGGCCCTGTACTCGGTCGGCCCCAGAGTCAAGAGCTCGATGGCCTCCTTGACGTTGTCAGCATAGGCTGCAGTGTAAACATAAAGCGGTTGCCAGGTGATCCCGAAGTCGGTTGGGTCATCGAATTCTTTTGGGCGTTCTTTCCATCCGCCCGCATAGAGACCCAGTGCCAGGCCTTTATCATTAACGATCATATTGTTTCCCCCGGCCATTCCGGCCATGGAGATAGACCAGAAAATATTGGCCTCAGGGTCACTTGGTGTAGCCACATAAGCAACATTCCATCCCCAAGGAACGTACTCACCAACGTCCATATTCTGGTTGATAATGGTCTCCCCGTTCTTGGTGGGTGATGGCAAAACACCTTTAGTACTGATTCTCGGTTTTCCACTGACCGCCATTCCGGTACAGGCAATACCCACTTTTTCCGATGTTGGGCTGATGTGCATTGAGCTCTTCTGTGATATGGGTGTGGTCTTACCTTTGTGAAATTCCGGGGTTGGGTGCATCCACATTAAGGATGCGAAGATATTGTTTAATATAATTCTATCAAAATTGGTCAATTGCCCCTTGTATGAAGACTTGGCCAACTCGTCAGAGGCTCCCTCAGCGATGCCTTTCAGAAACTCAGTCATCTTTGGAGAGTACTCATCAATGGCCTTGGCATAGCGACCAATGTCCTCCTCGAGGTGCTTGGGACCAAATTTTTTAGAGTTTTTCTCCCAGAGGAAGTCAGAAGCATAACAGATCAGGTCACCCGCTCGCTGGCCGTACTGCACCCCCATCTCATGCCATGTTCCCCGAAGGTTGCCGATGAACCTTGTGCGGTTTTCAAACTTGGGATAACCGTCAGGAACAACGTAATATTGAACTCTGGTTCCGTATCCGGGGGCGGAGCCTATTTGCTTGTAAGGGCTTACCTGGTCGCCTCCTAAAGTAAAGGGACTGAAAGTGAACAGAATGCAAAGAATAAGCAATCCAACTATTTTCTTCCCAAATATTTGTCGAGTAGACATAATATGGTCCCTAACTTAACGCCTCTCATTCAGCTTTCACCCAGCCACGTCGCTGGGCTTTCCACTCCTTATAATACCCGAATCGGTCGCCTAAATTGTACTATTTTGGCGGCATGAATACCATAGGAAACCTTCTAACAAACCTTCGTACTCTTCTCTGTTGTGTCCGCGAGACCTTGGGATATGCCTTGGCTTTCCTACGGGCTATCCTTTGTTCCAGAGCAGTACTCGCGGCCAGGCTGCTGCTGGCAGCAGAGAGCCGGTTGGCTGTCTGTAAGCAGCGAATCCTGGAGAAAAAGGATCCTCGCCCAAGATTTACTATCAGTTTAGCGTTTCTGAAAGAGACGGTGACTATGATGGGCAGAAAAGGCTGATGCCCGCCATTCGAAGGGATCAGGAGACATTGCTCAATAGAGTTGTAGAACTCGAATCGCAAACAACTCGGCGAGCGGAAATCTCCACTGCAGCTGCCATACCTTTACGACGCATTGCGACAAAATATGAACTTTCATCTTTACAAACAGAATTGGTCGAAGGTCTCTTAATACACCAGCTCTATAACACACTGGGGCCGTTTGATATTCCGCTTTGTGTTCGCGACTTGGCCCAGATGATAGCACCGGAAACCTATCCTAAGAACTGTAAGAAAATAATCGAAGCTGTGACAGAATTGGTAGAAAAAGATATAGTCGAGCTCAACGAAAGAAACGGTGAGCCTTGCAAACTGAGTTCTCTGGCTCGTCTGCAGTCTAACATCTTAATGGATCTTTGTGAATACCTTTCCAATGATATCATCGATAGTAGTGATGTTAAGGCAGCAAAACGTCAGCTTTATGAATCCGCTGTTTGGCCGCTGTAAGCTTGAAAACATTCCTTTTTTATTTGCCCTTGACAAAAGCCTGTGGCCTTTCTGACCACATAGGAAAAACGGATATATAATCCAGTTGCGCTCACAACGGCAATAGGATGTTCAATCCGATGGCATAAAATTGCGACAAACAAGTGCCCGCCTGATTATTTCAACTTTTCAAATGCTAAATTTTGCATTTTAGCAACGAAGTAAAAAATTTTTATCAAAATTTGGA
>CAZWKM010000271.1:0-3449 GCA_964634165.1 uncultured Pirellulales bacterium
ATACTGGATTTCCATAGACGGTTCCATGATTTCCACCGACCGGGTCGTCTGCGTTTCCGTCCAGCTTCCAATGCGCCACCAGGCCTTGCCCAGACGAGTCCGTGTCCAGCCACTGCCCGGCAAATACCAGCATATCTTCCAAATTGACTTTGCAGTCCCCGCTCATATCACCCACGGGACAGCCGGCCCAAGCAGTCCGTAAGGACTCCATAGGAGAACCGACCAGAGATACGGTTAACACGAGGGTGAGCAACGGGATTTTTATAGTTCTGCGCACTTTCTTTCCTCTCACTGACGTTTTAGGCCACTGACCATAGTTTTATATTTATGAGTTCCCATAAATAAACAATATTCATTTTAACATATATAAGGCAGTAAATCAATACCTTTTTTACTCAAACTGACCATTTTTTGTTGTCATGTTGCTCTATCCTGGTAACCAAATCAAGGAACTGGTGGCAGGGCCAGCTCGTATTCGCAACGGGTAATGGACTCTATGCAAGTAAGCCGGGTTCAAACGAAATTCAGTGTCTTCTGAGCGAACCTGATTTGCTTGTCTTCTGTCTATGTCTGCTCGATGAGCAGATGTATCTCGGCACCAGCAATGGGCTGTACCGGTTGGGGACCGACCTGTTTATCGAGATGTTGAAGAAGGCGAAGTGAGTAGGTCGAACATCCACATCCAGAGCAGCTCTGAAAAACCAAAGCCACCGGTCTTACATCACTGGTTTTTGCTCAAATCTGCTGTTGTCGCTGTCGCCGGACTCACAATTCTGGATCTCAACCATTTCCTCAAAATTCCTGTAAGGCCTTGTAAATAAAGCGGTTAGGCGTTTTTACGTAATTTTTTCAAAAATTTAGTTATTTTTTTCAAAATTTTTGTTGACAGCAATATAGGCAATGTGGGAAAATAAGCTTGAGTCAGAAGTATGTGGATTTTGGCTTTCTGATGAATTATCCATAGTTCCTTGGTTAAAGTAACTAACTAATTAGGTTGGCCTTAAGCTGGCAGCGACGGCTCCGGTGTGTGTCGGAGGAGCGGCACTTTGTTTGTATCCGTAAGATACGGTGATGCGGATGCAAAAAGCAAGGATTGCTTTAAGTTGCTATTTGTCCGCGAGTTAGTCTGTAACTGTGTCAGGCTGCGAACGCGATAAATGTTAAACACAGTAGAATAGGAGAAGTGTTATGAAAAAGTTATTGGTATTAGTTTTTTGTTTGGGGTTAGCTACTGCGGCTAACGCGGATGTAATTGCCCTTTATGAATTCGAAGGCAATTTATCCGACACCAGCGGTTCGGCCACAACCTATGACGGAACTCCCACGGGTGACCCCGGTCCGGGACTCATTGTAGATGGCGAGCGGGGCAACGTACTTAGCGTCTCGCCCGGTAACCAAGTTGACTGTGGCGCGGTAACGAATTCGTCAGTACTGGATATGACGGTTGGGTTATGGGTTTTAACTCCAGACCCGATTCCTGTTTCTAACAGACCACTTACATCGGCTTCTGCGGACTACACTACAGATCCCGGTTGGATGCTTTTTATGCGAAACGACGACACTTGGCTGGGACCCAATAATGTTTGGTTCCGAATCAACGGTGAACCTGCGGAAGGCGCCGCTTGGGACGGCGGGGACCTTTGGATTCATACTGAAGTCGGAGGAGATCCTATTTTCACTCCCGGTGAATGGATTCATCTCGCCATTACGTTTGACGCTACATCCAGAATGATTAAGGGATATGTCAACGGCCTACTTCACACGGAAAGACTCGTTACTGAACCTACTCGCGCGGTTGGCAGCGATGTGGAAAGTTTGATCCTTGGTGGTCAACAAGAGGCCTTCACCGGATTGTTAGACGATGTCTTTATCGCTGATCACGCCATGGGCCTGGGAGAAATTCAGGATATCTCCGGTGTTCCCGAGCCGGCAACAATAGCCCTGCTGGGTCTTGGTGGATTGGCCCTGCTTCGTAAGAAGCGCTGATACCTGAAAAGTATCATTGGTTAACACCGATGAGTCTGCAACAGTTCGGGGCCTATGCCGACTGATTCGGCATAGGCCCTGCTTGTTTTTGGGGCAAAAAGGGCGTAATTCTGTGGATTTTTCTAAGAATTCTTGAAAATTCTTCAGATTTTTCTTGAAAAAACGTAGATAATCTGGTATCAGTATGGTTGTGTGTGTATTTTCGTGCCTTGAGGCACAAATTTTTACAACTCTTTATGAAGGAAAGAGGTATCGCTGAATCCTGAAAAGTTGTGCTAAGCAAGCACAGAATTCGATTTTAATTTTTGAAGGAGGACTATTATGTGTAAAAAGTTATTGGTATTACTGTTTTGTTTGGGGTTAGCTACTGCGGCTAACGCGGATCTAATTGCCGTTTATGAATTCGAAGGCAATTTCTCCGATAGCACCGGTACCCAACCTGACGGCGTTCCCAACGGTTCACCGGGACTCATTGTAGATGGCGAGCGGGGTAACGTACTTAGCGTCTCGCCCGGTAACAATGTTAACTGTGGCAATGTGACACCGTCGTCGGTAACTGATATGACGGTTGGGTTATGGGTTGTAACTCCAAACCCGATTGCTGTTTCTAACAGACCGCTTACATCGGCTTCTGAGGACTACACTACAGATCCCGGTTGGATACTTTTTATGCGAAACGACGACACTTGGCTGGGACCCAATAATGTTTGGTTCCGAATCAACGGTGAACCTGCGGAAGGCGCCGCTTGGGACGGCGGGGACCTTTGGATTCATACTGAAGTCGGAGGAGATCCTATTTTCACTCCCGGTGAATGGATTCATCTCGCCATTACGTTTGACGCTACATCCAGAATGATTAAGGGATATGTCAACGGCCTACTTCACACGGAAAGACTCGTTACTGAACCTACTCGCGCGGTTGGCAGCGATGTGGAAAGTTTGATCCTTGGTGGTCAACAAGAGGCCTTCACCGGATTGCTGGATGAAGTTGCTATCTGGAACCATGTATTGACTGATGATGAGGTGCATAACCTCTACATCTATGGGCCGTTAGGTATAGTTTCAGGAAAGGCCGGCAGTCCCAACCCGGCTGATGAGGCGACAGATGTGTGCCCCAAGGTCGTCCTTAGCTGGACCCCGGGCGCGTTTGTGGGGGCGTTATCACCCAAGCACAAGGTTTTCCTTAGTGAGAACTTCGACGATGTCAACGACGGCAACGATGTCGCCAAGGTCGCCGAGCAGGACCCTAACTACTATCCTCTTAGTGGAACCCTTTCTTTAGATTTCGGCAAGACTTACTACTGGAAAGTCGATGAAGCCAACAGCACCACAGGCTGGGATGAAGGCGGCGTCTGGCAATTTACGGTAGAGCCGCTTGCCTATGTAATTGACTCCGAGAACATAACTGCTGCGACAGCTTCCAGCTCGATGGCCGCAGATCAGGGACCTGAAAATACCATCAA
>CAZWKM010000272.1:0-3446 GCA_964634165.1 uncultured Pirellulales bacterium
CCGTTGCAAAGTATCGCAAGCTCCTCAACATCCCAACCGCAAGGTTCAGAAAAAAGTATTAATTTTGCAGCCAACCGGCAAAAATCTCATCCCGGAAAAAATATTTGATTTTATTTGAACCCTATGTTATTATGTGAGTATATAATCATATAGTCATTTATTAGGGAATTCGCGATGTTAAATGGGAAAAAACAGCTTTTATTCCAAAAACAGGCGGAAATCGCAAAGGCGGTAGCCCATCCGCTGCGAATCGCAATCGTCGATTTTCTAAGGGATGGCCAGCAGTGCGTCTGCGATATTGCAGAGCACATTGGCTCTGAAAGGTCGAATGTTTCCCGCCATCTCTCAGTGATGGTTAATGCCGGCATACTGGACTATCGCAAAGAGGGCCTCAAGGTCATCTACCGGCTCAGGACACCCTGTATTCTCGATTTCTTCGCCTGTGTAACCGGCGTCTTAAAACAGCAGGCCAAAGACAGCGAAAAGTTACTCGCCGCTCTGTAGTTTGGGAGTTTTGCTGTGAACTGGAAAACCGAATGGAAGAAACTCGCGGCGATCATCGTTGTCTTTCTTGCGTGTTTTTACCTGCCGGTGGGAGCTGGTCGCTTCGACAACGCTGTTACGGAATCGCTCCATCTGGTCAAGTGGTACGCGCAGGAACATGTGCTGCTGTGTCTGGTGCCGGCCTTTTTCATTGCGGGGGCGATTTCGGTTTTTGTTAGCCAGACCTCCGTGATGAAGTATCTGGGTGCCAGAGCCAATAAGGTTCTGGCTTATGGTGTCGCCAGTGTTTCCGGGACAATTCTGGCGGTCTGTTCCTGCACAGTTTTGCCTTTGTTTGCGGGGATATACCGAATGGGGGCAGGTTTAGGGCCTGCGGCGGCTTTTCTCTATTCCGGCCCGGCGATCAACGTACTTGCTATTATTCTGACAGCTCGTGTTCTCGGTCTGGAGATGGGTATCGCAAGAGCGGTTGGAGCTATAATCTTCAGCGTGGTCATCGGCCTGCTGATGCACCTGTTCTACCGTAAAGAAGAGCTGCAAAAAGCCAACGCCCAGGTGCCTGTGCCGGAACCAGGGGTCAAGCAGCCCCTCTGGCAGAACGCCATATACTTCGCTGCTATGGTAGGCATCCTGGTCTTCGCAAACTGGGGCAAACCAACCGTGATGACAGGTGTATGGTATGCTATCTATTCGGCGAAATGGATTGTAACAGGAATTTTTGCAGCAGTTTTGGCTTTTATGCTGGCGGCGTGGTTCAAAAAAGAACAACTCGGCGAATGGTGTGTTGCTTCGTGGGAATTTGCGAAGCAGATTTTGCCGTTATTGTTTTTTGGCGTAATTATAGCCGGTCTTTTACTTGGTCGGCCGGACAATGAAGGACTGATTCCTTCGGCGTGGGTGGAACGTGCGGTTGGCGGCAATTCTCTGCGGGCCAACTTTTTTGCGTCAGTCGCTGGAGCCTTTATGTATTTCGCTACTCTCACCGAAGTGCCAATCCTGCAGGGTCTGATGGGTGCAGATATGGGAAAAGGGCCTGCATTGGCACTGCTGCTGGCCGGGCCCGCACTGTCGCTGCCCAATATGCTTGTCATCCGAAAAGTTATGGGAACCCGGAGAACGCTCGTTTTTATTTCCCTGGTGATTGTTATGTCCACAATCGTTGGGATAATATTCGGGGCCGTCTCGAAGTAAATTACGAGAATAAGAAGTTTTGTACACTGTACATTATAAAGCTCGGCAAAAAATTAACAATGTGTAGGAGAAAAAGAATGGCACGGAAATTAAGTCGAAGGAAGCTCATCGGAGCTGTGGGCGCAGCGGTTGCAATCGACGTTGCAGCCAACACGGTCTATGCCGGCCCGCGGCAGAAACCCGGTAAGGTCCGGATTATTGGTATCGCCTGTAGTCCACGCAAGGGTAAGACCACAGCGGCTTCACTGCAGGTCTGTCTGGAGGCCGCAGCCCAGGTCGATAGCAGGATTGAGGTCGAGCTTATCGAATTGGCCGGAATGAAAATCGATGGCTCGCTCGCCGCCGGATTGCCGCCGGCACCGGGGCAGAAAGATGATTTTCAAAAGCTCGTCCCGAAACTCAGCGACCCGAAAGTCAAGGGTATCATCATAGGTACCCCGGTTTACTTTGCCAACATGACATCGCTTTGCAAGGCGTTTCTCGACCGGTGCATTGCCTTTCGGAAAAACAACTTCGCACTTAGCAACAAGGTTGCAGGGGTGCTCGCGGTGGGTGGCGCCCGTAATGGCGGACAAGAGCTGACTATTCAATCGGTCCAGGCGGCCTTGCTTTGCCAGGAGATGATCATCGTAGGCGACGCAAAACCAGGCGCACGTATCGGGGCAACTGTATGGAATGACGGCAAGGCAGATGTAACCAGAGACGAGTTTGGTATGACCACCGCCAGGAATCTCGGCATTCGAGTCGCTGAAACCGCTCTGCAATTGGCCGGCCTTGCTTAAAACGGATATGGCAAAAGCCAACGGCAAAATATGGCCTGGCAAAGGTTTCGAATCGCTATCGACAGCGCTGGATGACCTCTGGAGCACTCTTAAAGGGAAGGTAAAAAATGAAGGAATTACAAATTCTCGGACCGGGATGCCCTAAATGCAAAAAGCTGGCGGAAAACACAGAGACGGCTGCAAAAGATTTAGGCATCGAATACACATTGGAGAAGGTAACGGACATAAATGATATTATGAAATTTGGCGTGATGATGACGCCGACCCTGGCTGTTGATGGCCAGGTCAAAGTGGTAGGAAAAGTCCCATCGCCGGATGAAATCAAGAAGATGCTCGCGTAGTCCAGACTGTTTTAACAAGAACGCAGAAATTGAAAGGTTCGGTCAAATATGAGTAAGGTTGCAAAAATCACTATCGTGGTAGTGTTAGTGCTCGCTGTTTGTATCGTAATTATTCTCCGTAAGGAGTCCCTAGGACTAAAGCAAAGGATGTCCCCACCCCTGGGCACAAAAAACGATGTTCATACCAAAGCAATCCCGCGACTGGTTGACGTCGGTGCCAAAACATGCATACCCTGCAAGCTGATGGCGCCGATTCTCGAAGAGCTCAAGACCGAATATGCCGGCAGACTTCGAGTGGAGTTTCTTGATGTCTCGATAAATCCCGGCTTCGCAGGACAGTACGAGGTTACAATTATCCCCACCCAGATATTTTTTGATGCTTCCGGCAAAGAGCTTTTCCGGCACGAGGGCTTTATGTCAAAGGAAGATATCCTCGATAAATGGAAGGAACTCGGCGTCCAGCTTGAAAAAGCAAAATGATACAGCAGCTTTTTACAACCCTAACGCGTATGATTGAGGGTTCATCAGGAATCGCTTTTGTGGCGGCGTTTGTCTGGGGAATACTCAGCATCGTTCTAAGCCCCTGTCACCTTGCCAGTATACCATTGATAATTGGTTTCATTAACGA
>CAZWKM010000273.1:0-3446 GCA_964634165.1 uncultured Pirellulales bacterium
AGATGGCTATCTCAAACTCCATCGCACCCGCCTTATCGTGATTACGGAGCGGGACAGTCATAATAACGACATCAGAGAGACCCGGCGGAACACCGGCTGTTCGCCAGACTTCGGTTCGGACCGTTCCATCTTTATCTGTGGTCTTCAGAGAAAGCCAGGCAAAGTCCATCTGTTCGGCGGCTTTGCAGATCGCAGACCACCATTGGTTATAAGTACGCGCATTGCGAAAATGGAGCTGAGCGTCCTCGAAGTTTATCTGCTCCTGCTTGCGTTGGTTGGCCATCCGGTACTTGTCCTGTAACCCGGTTATCGTTTCCCGCAGACGAACCGAGCCGACAACACGGAATACAAGAAGCAGCAGTAACAAGATGCAGAGGAAGACTATCAGAGAACTAATATTACGTGTAACCATCATAAACATCCCCAGCCCGGCGGCAAGGAGCGTTACCGCATATATCACAATAACCGCGTGGCGCTGCTTAAGGCCCAAGTCGAGCAGTCTATGATGGAAATGGCTGCGGTCGGGAGCGAACATCGAGCGCCTTTCGAGGAAACGGCGCAGCATAGAAAAGAGCGTATCGAAGATAGGTATCCCCAGTGCCAGGATGGGTAGAGCAAGGCCGACAAGGGCCGAGGACTTAGTCGCACACAGCACGCTGGAAGTGGCAATCGTAAAACCTAAGAATAAGCTGCCGCAGTCGCCCATAAATATCTTCGCCGGATTAAAGTTAAAGAACAAAAAGCCGGTCAAACTGCCGAGCAGGGCAAGCATTAATACCGCCATAACTACGTTACCACTATGAACGGCAAATACGGCAATCACTCCACAGGCAATTGCAGCAATGCCGGCAGCAAGGCCATCCAGACCATCGCTGAGATTTACGGCGTTTGTAATGCCCACAATCCAGAGTATTGTCAGTGGCCAGGAGAACCAGCCGAAGTCGAGTGTAAGCCAGTCGGCGATAACTACTGATTCTATCCGGATACCAACGGCACAGACAGCGATGGCAGCAGCTATCTGGGCGAGAAACTTTATACGCGCCCCCAGGCCCTTAGTCATAATATCGTCAATCAGCCCTACGAAGAATATATACGCCGCAGCGCAAAGCAGCACGATTAGCTTCGGCAGAATATCCCGGAAGGCCTCGCCAATAACATTCGACAGGAACAGCACGCCGATAGTGAGACACATCATAGATACAAAGATAGCGACACCGCCTATCCGAGGGACAGGCCTTTTATGGACAGTACGCACGCCGGGGTGTTCGGCCGCCTTGAGACTGCGGGCGAGCCGGATTATAACCGGCGTAATCACTAACGCAAGGAAGGCGGAGCCGAGATATACAGATAGGCAGGTTTTCATCTCACAAATGAATTGAGAATGGAGAATTGAGAATTAAGAAAAAGTTTTCTAAGTTTTAAATTCATAATTCTAAATTCTTTTTGCGCATACTCCGTCCCCGTCGGATGTCACTCCGACGAGGCCAAAATACGTTACGTTTACCCTCCTCCGTGAGGTAATCACAGGGGCTTATTTGTCTTCGGACATTGCGCCGGGAAGAACGCTTAAGTCCTCTATCAGCTTTTTTGCCGCATTCATTTGCGGCTGAAGGCGCAGGCAAATCCTTGCCTCATGGATCGCATCGGGTATCTGTTCCGTCTCTGCAAGCAGTCTTGCTAATGCAAATCGCCAATAGACCTGGCCGTAATCCAAAGCCAGAGCTCGGCGGTAATGTTCTACTGCCGCTTCATTATCATTTTCCTTCCGGTAGATATTTGCCAACGAGGCAAACGCCCAGGCCGGGGCATCGGGCTCCTGGCACCTGGCCTTCAGCAAATCTATCACTTTGGCTTGTGTTCTCTCTACGAGATCTCCATGTTCTTCCGTATCAGCAAGGGCGTTGGCGACATGGCTTAACCAGCCGGTATTATCCCCTGCAATAGCTACGGCCAGGTCGGGTCGGTCAACGTGGTTGATATACACATCAGCAACGCCTTGGAAGAACCTGCCGTCAAGCTCAATAGCCCTGCTGAATTTTTCAAATGAGGCATCGATTTGTTGCTCTTCAACATCCAGAAGGCCCGTGACAAAACAGGCTGTGGGGTCGCATGGTGCAAGCTGAAAGCCTTTTCGGATACGTTCTGCGCCGTTAGGGTCGCCCAGCGTAAATTTTTCAAGCTGACCGAGGACGCAATAGGTCGCTCCATAAGTCGGACAGAGTGTGCGCGTGTTATGAAGTTCATCAACAATACGGTGTACAAACTCCATTGTCTGTTCAGGGATAATAATTGCGCCGGTATTCGGGTCAGTTACGCGGCTTATGGACCACCAGCGATAGACGTTCAGCCAATGCTGGTACTTTATGTTGCCCGGCTGGTAATCAGTTGCTGCGGCTGCATTTGAGATCAAATCTATGTACTCTTCATCGCTTGCCTGCCAATCTTTTTCTGCAAGGCCCTGTTCGGCAACAAGAGTCTTTTTCCAGTGAGCCTCGGCAAGGCGGGCACTATTGGCACCGAGCAAGGCCCAGGCCCATACCCCAGATGCGCAAACCAGTGCGGCAACACGGAGGACAGAGAACAGAGAACAGACTCTGTCTTTGCCGTAAGGCATCCTGTGGACTGACTTCTGTCTTCTGACTTCTGTCTTCTGACCTATACGGGCCAGAACCAGTAAGAGCGCACAGGACACTCCTGACAGGAACGCGTTGGCCGGCAGATGCTGTCCGAAGTCACTTAAGCTATGAAGCATTATACCTACAAGGCCGAAACCAAGACCGTAGGCAGCCGAGCGAATCGGCACAGATGCGGTTCTCACATTGCGAACATAACTGAACCACACTATGATTCCAAAGCCTACCAGTGCTGTCAGACCCACAAGGCCGGTTTCCTCTGCAACCTGAGCGTATTCGTTCTCTGCGTGGGCAGCTAACGAAGCTATTGTAGAACGGTCGAACATTGGATAGACCACTTCGTGGCTGCCAAGGCCGGTACCCAACACGGGGAATCTGGTCCAGGCAACTCCAATGTCCTTAACTATCTGCCAGCGGCCACCCTCAGCTTGATGTAACTGCCGGAGAGTTGCTAACCGGTCATAGACCGCGTCAAAGCCTATATAAAGCACGCAGATAAATGCCCCAAGTGCCATCAAGGCCATTATCCAGCCGCGACCTTTAAGCGACTTTCGCGAGCTAAGGACCAAAGTGGTAAAGCCTGCTGCGATAAGCATACTGACCATAGCGCCGCGGGTTAGTGACACGAAGACCGTAGCTGCACCTAAAATTATCATTGCTACGAGCAGCCATATCACCTTGGCGGCAGGAGAACTGAGGTATTCAAAGACGACAGGCGGCGTCATTTTTTTTCCTGTGAAGGCTTCATGGCCTTTTACCCCAACTTTCGCAGTTAGGCGATGAAAACACGATTTTAAAATTTTTTTTCCTGCA
>CAZWKM010000274.1:0-3427 GCA_964634165.1 uncultured Pirellulales bacterium
TGAGAGCAAGAAGGAAAGCGAGCCGAACGCCGTCGACGCAAATGCCCCGGCAAAAACACAAGAGCCACAATACCCACAGGTGCCGAAACGAAAGTTAGGAAAAACGGGTATTGAAGTTCCCTGCCTCTGCTTGGGCGGAAATCAAGACCTTCTTCAGAACCAAATAGTTCTAAGAATGGCTCCTCAGTGGGGTGTTACCCATTGGGATACAGCCCACAACTATACTGGCGGAAACAGTGAGTTGGGCATAGGTAAATTCCTCTCGAAGAATCCAGAGGCCCGAAAGAGCTTGTTCATTACCAGCAAGGCATCGGGGGCAAGAACTGTGGCGGACGTGGAAAAACGACTTCAGACGTCTCTGAAAAGAATGAATACTGATTACATTGATTTGTACTATGGCTTCCACCAGTGTCCTAACCCCGCCTTTTTAACAAACGAGCTAAGGCAGTGGGCCGAAGACGCAAAGAAACGCAACCTGATACACTTTTTTGGTATCAGCACCCACCAAAATATGGCCGACGTCCTTACCGCCGCCGCCAAGCTTGACTGGATTGATGTGGTAATGACAATCTACAATTTTCGATTGATGCAGGACAAGAAGCTCAGCGCCGCTATTGACGCCTGCCACAAAGCAGGCAAAGGCCTTATGGCCATAAAGACTCAGGGAATGGGCCAGAGAATTCAAACCGAAGAGGATAAAAAACTGGTCCAGCACTTCCTGCAGCGAGGTTTCACACAGGGCCAGGCAAAGATAAAAGCCGTACTACAGGATGAAAGGTTCACTTCAGCCTGCGTAGGGATGCAGAACGTCGGTCTTTTAACCTCGAACGTCGCAGCGGTGCTCGATAAAACCAAACTCACACAAGCAGACAGAGAGGTCCTCAAGCAATACGCCCGGGCGACCTGCAGCGGCTATTGTGCCGGCTGTGCAAACATCTGTAACTCGGCCCTGCCGGATACGCCTCACGTAAGTGACATTATGCGGTACCTGATGTACTACAACAGCTACGGCGAGCACGCTGTAGCCAAAGAGCTTTTCGCTCAAATCCCCCACAACATGAGAAACAAACTGCTCAGCGCCGATTACAGACCTGCGGAAGCTCGCTGCCCACAGCATCTACCGATAGCCGAGCTCGTCGCCGAAGCCGTCAGCAAGTTGGCCTGAATCAATCGATTATTGATTATTTTCTATTGCCCCTGCCGCCAACAAGCAGTAGGGCTTTTCCAGTAATCAATAATCCTTTCTTTGGCCGGCCAAAAAAATGCCGGTTTTTGCACAACATAAGTGCTTTATTAACAAAGAGTTACACTTAATAAAGGATAATTTCTCTTGCTTTCCCACACTCCTTTCGGTTATAATAACCCTGTAATAAGAGACCTGCTTGTTGCTGGCAGGCATAACAGTTCTGGTTTCTGGGATGGGAGATGAAGAAGTTTTATTACGAAATCTGGCTTCCGTTTACGTTTAATAAAAGACGGCTTTTGCTTCTGGCAATCGCAAGTTATATTGCTCTCTGTTAAAAAGGCGTTGGACTTTTTACCTCCCTTCTGACCGCTCAGTTTCGGGCGGTTTTTTTTATGCGCACCGGATTCGGTAAATATTTGACACGCCCAGGACGACAAATTAAGCTTATAATAAATAACCGGATAATCAGGGGCTTACAAAATGATAATAGTTACCGGCGGAGCCGGCTTTATCGGCTCAGCACTAATTGCCGCATTAAACAAAAGGCAAATCGCCGACATCCTCGTCGTTGACGAGCTGGATTCCGACGAGAAATGGAAGAACCTGCGCAATCTGTCATTCGCCGACTACGTAGAGAAGGACGATTTCCTGGAAATGGTGCTCGAAAACAAGCTCAGCCCCCCTATCGAGGCGGTCTTCCATCTCGGCGCCTGCACCAGCACCACCGAGACAAATGCCTCATATCTTATAAAGAACAACTACGAATACACCAAGCTATTGGCCCAATGGGCAACCGATGCTGATGTCCGCTTTATCTACGCCTCCAGCGCCGCCACCTACGGCGACGGCTCGGCCGGCTTCAGCGACGATGAAGGGCAAATCGACAAACTCACGCCTTTGAATATGTACGGCTATTCAAAGCAGCTTTTCGACCTCTGGGCACGCAGGACTAACCTGTTAAAAAAAATTGTGGGCCTGAAATACTTCAACGTCTTCGGGCCAAACGAATATCACAAGGGCGATATGCGAAGCTTTGTGCTCAAGGCCTTCAAGCAGATAAACGCAAAAGGTAAAGTGGGCTTGTTCAAATCCTACAAGCCCGAATTCAAAAATGGCGAGCAGAAACGCGATTTTATCTATATCAAAGATGTGGCGGATATGACCTTATTCTTCCTGGACAAGCCACAGATAAGCGGGCTGTTTAATATCGGCACCGGCAAGCCCCGCACCTGGAACGACCTCGCAAAAGCCGTTTTCGCTGCTATGGGCAAAGAGCCAAATATCGAATATATCGAAATGCCCGACTCAATCCGCAGCCAGTACCAGTATTTCACCGAGGCCGACATATCCAAACTCCGCAAAGCCGGCTACAACAAAAAAACAGCTTCCCTCGAAGACGCAATAAAAGACTACGTCCAAAACTATTTGCAAAAAAACGGATACTTAACTGGCATTTAGCCAATGTAATTTCTCAAAGCGGAACTCGAATGCCATATACGCCATTTCATTTTGGGCCGAGCGGGTTTATCGCCCTAACATTTAGAAAGTGGCTCGATGTGCCGGTGTTCGTGCTGGCCAATGTCATCGTTGACATTGAAGTACTGGTTCTAATGCTGCTTGGAACCGCTTGGCCGATGCACAGGCACTGTCATACACTTTTAATCGGGGCGGCTGTGGGCATTGTCTGGGGATTAGCCGCCTATCCATTGCGAAATTTCTTCAAAAAGATAATGAGAATATTTCACATCTCTTATAAAACCGGTTTCTGGAAGATGCTCGTTTCAGGCGTCCTCGGCGCGTGGTTTCACGTTGTGGTTGACGCTGTTTACCACGAGGACGTGCGGATGTTCTGGCCGAGCAGCGCAAAACCGTTATACGGGCTGGTAACCCAGCAGCAGGTAAACATTATATGTACTATTTTCTTCATTCCGGCTATTATCCTGTATATATTGGCGGTGATTGCGTTCGTGAAAAAGAATAGCGCCGAAACCAAAGTCGGCGAGAAAGAAGGGACATAATTGTGACTGCTCACAATATTCTCAATCTGGCGGGGCCGCCACGGGATGTGCCGTTATTGGTCCGGCTAAGAGTTCTTTTTGGAGTCTTGAAATGAGAAGATTTTTGAAATACTTCCTGCGAGGTCTTCTGGTTTTCGTCCCCGTTGGCCTTACGATTTTCGTACTCGTTTATATTTTTACCGGTCTGGACAAACTCTTTCGCGAACTGTTGCCATTTATACGG
>CAZWKM010000275.1:0-3416 GCA_964634165.1 uncultured Pirellulales bacterium
CCGTCGCTAAAGGAATCCGGCGTAACATTCAAAACCCCCATCACAACACAGCCACCCGAAAAATCCAATCGCCCCCTCGGCCATTCAACTATATTTTTATCACTGACTTTGGCCATTCTCTACCCTAAACCCGAGTCCTGCCAGTCTTTTACCAAACTCTTCACAAGGACTCCGTAAAACTATCTGCGTATTATGAAATTCCCTGCGCACAGGATAATTCTTCCGCAACCGGCTGAAGAACTTACCCCTCTCTTCCGCCTGCTTATCCAAAATCCGCCTCATCCTGAAGTCATCTTCTTTAATATCGTAAATCTCCTTCACAGTACCCAATAACACATCCTGCTCAGTCCCAACCTGCGGATTCACCTCCAATTGCGGCACATCGGGCTCAGGCAGAAAATCTTCGACGTCAAACTTGGCGCTAAATCCAAAATATTCACAAGCCGCCTTGTAAATCATAACCATACCTGCAACCTTGCCGTCCAGCGAATAGCCTGCAATGTGCGGCGTGCCGATATCAACCATTTTCAGAAGCTCCGTATCGATATTCGGCTCACCTTCCCAGACATCGAGCACAACAGCTTTTAATCTCCCCGCCTTAATCGCTGCTTTCAAAGCGCTGCTGTCAACCACACCCCCGCGAGAAGTATTAACAAATACGCACCTTTCCTTAAGTGATTTGAAAAACTTCTCATCAGCCAAATGAAACGTCTTGTCAATACCCTCAAAAGCCAACGGCGTATGAAACGTTATAAAATCGCAATCAAAAAGCTCTTTTAGCGGCAGATATTTTGCATCGCCGCTTTCTCGCTGCAATGGCGGGTCGTTCAAATAAAGCTTCATACCTAAAGCCGCGCACTTCTTAGCCACCCTGCTGCCAACGTTACCTGCGCCTATAACACCTATCGATTTGCCCTGCAGGTCAAGATTATGTTTTTGCCCGACATTGAGCAATGCGGCAATGACATATTCGGCTGCCGAATTAGCATTCGACCCCGGCGCTGAAGCAAAAACGATATTGTTTCGCGAAAGATATTCGATATCTATATGGTCAAAGCCGATGGTGGCGGCACCTACGAAACGAACGCCGCTGTCACTCAACAAATCCGCACCTACCCGCGTTACACTGCGAACCAGCAGGATATCCGCATCGGCAACAATACCTAGTGTTATCTCTCGGCCCCCAACAACTTCAACCTCCCCAATCGATGAAAAGCACTCAGCCACAAACGGAATATTCTCATCAGCGATTATCTTCATTGTTTGCCCTTGTCATTCCTGCGAAAGCAGGAATCTATCTCTGCGTTCTCCGCGTGCTCGGCGGTTAATCTTTTTCTAAAGTTCAAAGCCTGCAATCTTTGTCCCGCAATCCGGACAGCAGGAACTTTTAATATTATTGGCAATAATTCTATAGCCCACGCGTTCAATCAACAATCGACCGCAGTTATAGCAAAAAGTGCTCTCCGATTTTGCGCCCGGCACATTGCCGAGGTAAACGTAATGCAGCCCCGCCGCCTTGCCTATTTGCTCAGCGCGCTCAAGACTACTAACCGGCGTGGGGCCTGAATCCAGATACCTGTAATTCGGATGGAACCGGCTGATATGCCAGGGGACATCAGCGCCGGCTTTGCTGACAATAAAATCGGTAAGTTTTTCCAGCTCATCGTCGGAATCATTTTCGCCCGGAACGAGTAAAGTGGTAATCTCAAGCCAGATGTTCGTTTCTTTTGCGATATAGCTAATCGTGTCAAGCACCGGCTGCAGTCGGGCCTTACACAACCTCTTGTAATAATCTTCACTAAACGATTTCAGGTCAACGTTAATGCCGTTGAGCCAATCGCCGGCGAAATCAATCGCTTCTTTGGTCATAAATCCGTTACTGACAAAAACATTCGTCAAACCTTGCTTCTTTGCCAGCCGCCCGCAATCATTGCACAGCTCCATAAAAATCGTCGGCTCAGTATAGGTATAAGCGATACTCTTGCATCCGCCGCCCACAGCCGCCTCGACAATTCTCTCCGGGCTTATAGCCTGCCCGTCGATTCGCCCATCCTCGACAGCCGCCTGGCTTATCTGCCAGTTCTGGCAAAACTCGCAGCGAAAATTACAACCCATCGTAGCGATAGAAAAACTGCGAGAGCCCGGCTGAAAATGGAACAACGGCTTCTTCTCGATAGGGTCGGGGTTGGCCGAGCAAACTTTATCATAAGTCAGCGAATACAGCGTACCGTCTATGTTTTTACGTACACAGCATCGGCCCAATTTGCCATCATCAATCAGGCATCGCCAGTTACACAGCTTACACCGGACCTTTTTATCTTCTGCTTTATCCCACAGCACCGCTTCTTTAAGATTTTTCTCTTCCATCGCCATAACTAACTTTCTTACCCCTTATTGTCATTGCGAGGAGCGCAGCGCTGAAAGTCCGGCCCTTGGACGGAACGTGGCAATCTCATTCCTGCGAAAGCGTAAATCTATTATCCACCACTCGCAATACGATATACGCACGACGCAATACGAATTTATAACCGGAAAAACCGAATTTGGCAAGAAACAGATTGGCCAGGACTCTAAGGATTTCATTATCGAAGTTTCGCCGCCCCTAAGAGGTCTGTTTCAGAGCTACTCTTCGACCGGCTCATCGACCGGAAGCTCCCACCCTAAAGATGCTAATGCATCTTCCAGCTTCTCAATACTCTTCTCCAACGCCTCTTTCGACTGCTCTTCATGCTGTATCGCCGAATGAATCTTCTGCTTTGCTTTGACTATGTCGCCTTTCTTCAAATCACCATAATCACCACCTTCAAGCAGCTCCTCAAGAGCATCGTACGCATCCCATTCTTTCTCCAATGCGGCATCAACTCTCCCCAACGCTTCTTTCTTTTTGGCAATCGCTTGCTCAATACGAATAACTGCGATGTCAACTTTATGTATTTCATGCAGAATCACGTTATCATAAGAATGGTTTCGGAAGTCCTGGAAATCTATACTGAAGGCTGTGCCATCCCACCAGAAACCCGTTAACCTACCACCATTTGAAAACTTAGGGTTATCAGGGCCACCATTGGGGTCGTAGTCGAACCCATACCCATAAACCTCCATAGTGGCATTGCTTTCCAGCAAAACACTGCCAAGGATTTGACCTCCTGAAAGATATAAATGACTGTAATTTTCCTCCGGCCATAAGTAAAGAAACTTAACTCTGCCAAACCTCACACGTCCGCCACTGATATTTACGGTGGCATGGTCAGAAAACACAAGGCTCACATCACCACCAGTGATATTCACTGTACCCCAGTCTTCGCATTGCAAACTATCGATTGAACCACCACTGATATTTACTGCGCTATGGTCAAAAACCTTCACACAAAATTCTGGAGGGCAAAGAAAAAGGTCATCACCATCATTATTTTCAG
>CAZWKM010000276.1:0-3412 GCA_964634165.1 uncultured Pirellulales bacterium
CACCAATCGATTAAGCGTTTTGTCTCCCGCCAGCCGAATTTCGAACTGCTTCAAACCCAGCAGTCGCAATATGGAAATCCTTACTTGTTCACCGGCCGAAGAGTTGATATACTGGATTCCGGCTCTTTGAAATCCCGCATCAATTGAGCTTAGGCTCGCGCCTAATTGGTGCGGGACAAAATAGGCGACTATCCTATTTTTGAATCGCGAAGTTCAAAACCGCAGTTTGAAAGGAGGCAAAATGTTGCAAGACGGCGAAAAGGGAGTAATTATCCAGCGGGACAAGCAAACCTATGCGGTGGCTCCGCATATTCCGTGCGGGGTCGTCAAGCCGCAGACCCTGCGCAAACTGGCCGATGTAGCTGAGAAATACGGCGCAGCGGCGCTTAAAATAACCAGTGCCGCAAGAATCGCAATTGTTGGAATAAATGAAAAAGATGTTGATGCTATCTGGTCGGAGCTTGGGATGAAAGCCGGTGCCGCAGTTGGGCTTTGCGTGCGCAGTGTCAAGGCCTGTCCGGGGACAACATTTTGCAAACGAGGCGTACAGGACAGTCTCGGCCTGGGCCTTAAGCTGGACGAGAAATACCACGGCTTGCAATTGCCCGGCAAGCTTAAACTTGGTGTAAGCGGCTGCCCGAATCAATGCGCCGAAACCTGTATAAAGGATATCGGGCTTATGGGTATGAGGAGCGGCTGGAGAGTGCTGGTTGGCGGAAACGGCGGCCCCAAACCCAGACTCTCACGTGAACTTGCCAGAGACCTCTCAGAAGAGCAGGCGCTTGAGTTAATAGACAAGATTATTGAATACTATAAAGCCGGCGCAAAGCCGCGTCAAAGGCTCGGAGCCTTGATAGAAAAGATGGGTTTTGAACAGTTCAAATCAGCGGTGCTGGGTGACTAAACGGCGGGCAAAAATAAAAGATGTACTGGAAAAATTGTATGTGAAGTATAACCATCGTCGTTTCATCAAGCCGGACCCGCTGCAATTCATATATCAATATTCCAATCGGCTGGATATGGAAGTTGCCGGCTTCCTGGCAGCCGCTCTCGCATACGGCAGAGTACGGCAGATAGAAAAAAGCTTAACCAATTTGTTCGGACGTATGGGAGATAGTCCTTTTCAATTCGTGCGAAGCTTCGATGAGCAAAAAAGAGCAAAGCTAAAAGATTTTAGACATCGGTTCACAGCCGGCGATGATATATCGGATTTGCTGGAGTTATTACGAGACATTCTTGACGAATTCGGCAGTATCGAAAATTTTTTTATTGTTGGTTACCGCGATGACGACCCGAATATCATCGGTGCATTGTCGAAATTTTGTGATTCACTTTTGGAAATGTATGCTGAAACCCACAACGGTCACATTCCGAAGGGACTGAGCTATTTACTGCCCAGGCCAGCATCCGGCAGCGCCTGCAAACGGCTCAATCTTTTTCTGCGTTGGATGGTACGTAATGATGAAGTCGATGCGGGATTATGGAAATCGACCGACAAAACCAGGCTCATTGTGCCTGTTGATGTACATATAGCGAGGTTGTGCAGGATTTTAGGGCTTTACGACCGAAAAACGGTTTCTTTATCAACCGCAGTAAAAATAACAGAAAGTTTTGCAGAAATTGAACCGGCCGACCCCGTAAAGTATGATTTTGCATTGACCAGAATCGGAATACTGGATAACTGTACGGGACACCACCGCAGCGGCTGTCAGTTTTGTGAGTTGTTTGGGCTTTGCCGTCAATGATTTGGTGGTAGGATGTTGAGCAGTTATGTCTGAATCTAAAGACAGGATAAAGGTGCTGTTTCTTTGTACGGGCAACTCCTGCCGGAGCCAGATTGCAGAAGGCTGGGCCAGGCACTTGAAGTCTGATGTTATCGAGGCATACTCTGCGGGAATCCGACCGATTGCAGTTAGCTCCAGGACAATAAAAGTGATGGCCGAAGCAGGCGTTGATATTTCGGGTCACACATCCAAGGGCGTCGATGAGCTTGTGGGTATCAACTTTGATTATGTCGTTACGGTTTGTGATAATGCCAGGCAGCAGTGCCCTGTGCTTGGCGGTCGAACAAAACATGTCCACAAATCATTTGACGACCCTTATTTTGCGACCGGCAGCGAAGAAGAGGTTGTGGCGGTATTTCGAAGGGTCCGTGACCAAATAAAGGCCTTTGTAGAAAAACTTCCGGAAATTTTAACAAACAATAAGTAAGGGAAAAAATTGAGATGATTGATATTAAGGTAAAAGAGCTTATTGCGATTGGTGCATCAGTTTCCGCCAATTGCCAGCCGTGTGTAAAGTATCATGTGAACAAAGCTCGCGAAATGGCAATTGATGAAAAAGAAATCCAACAGGCAATAGAGGTCGGCAAAACGGTAAGAAAAGGCGCTGCCGACCAGATGGACAAACTTGCATCAGCGGTAGTTAAGGATAACAAAGAGTTGTAACCAGGAGTCAAAGCAATGACGACAGAAGGACCGATTACAAAACAAGCCAAGGGACTGAATGTTTTTGAGAGATATCTCACAATCTGGGTGCTCCTTTGCATTGCCGGAGGCATTGTTTTAGGCAAGCTTGCCCCGAAAGTAGCTGTGTATCTTGATAGTCTGGCAATTTATGTCAACAACGCCCCGGTTGTTTCAATACCTATCGCAGTTTGTTTGTTTTTTATGATGTACCCGATTATGGTTAAAATCGACTTTGCCGAGGTGCTTAAGGCCGGTAAAAGCATCAGACCCGTGGGACTCACTCTCTTCGTCAATTGGGCTGTCAAGCCCTTTACTATGTACGCAATCTCACTGCTTTTCCTCGGCACACTATTCTATACCTTCATTGGTCCCGATGCCGTCGACCTCATCAGGATGCCGTTCGGGCTTGACCTGCCCGTCGGCGCCACTTATGGCATCGGTAAAATCATCCAGGTCAACGGCGATAAGATGTGGGAAGTCCCGCTGTGGCGCAGTTATTTTGCAGGTTGTATCCTCCTCGGAATAGCACCTTGCACCGCCATGGTTCTGGTCTGGGGATTTCTTGCGCGGGGAAATGATGGACATACGCTGGTTATGGTGGCCATCAATTCACTTATGATGCTGTTCTTGTACGGGCTGTACGGAGGCTTTTTGCTGAAAGTCGGCAGGCTGCCGGTGCCGTGGCAGGCGCTATTGCTGTCTATCGCAATATATGTAGCTTTACCCTTGGTAGCGGGATATTTTTCACGTAAATGGATTATTTCCCATAAGGGGGAAGCGTGGTTCAAAGAAAAATTTCTGCATGTTCTTACCCCTGTTACAATAATCGCATTACTTGTTACTCTGGTCTTGCTGTTTTCATTTAAAGGCGAAGTTATCCTTTCCAATCCGTTAACAATTCTTTGGATTGCGATTCCTCTGTTCATCCAGACTAATCTTATCTT
>CAZWKM010000277.1:0-3400 GCA_964634165.1 uncultured Pirellulales bacterium
TAATCAAATTTATTATCTTTCTGCTTTTGTTCTTCCTCTGGCTGCCCCTGGTCGGCTGGGTGTATAAGGACGCCCTCGCGGTGGAAACGAAAGAGGTCTTCTGGACAGCTCTTGTTTTCGGCGCAGGAGCGGCCGCCGCAATCGTTTGGCTGCTTATACCTCTTTTTGTCATCGGCATATTGTTCTACCTCATAGCCGTACCAGCGACATCCCTCGGTTATGTGATGCACCGCAACGCCAGAGTCATGGATTATGACCGTGTGCTGACCGCCGACCACATCAAAGGCCTGTTCGTCAGCAAACAAAAGAGACTTGACGCCCTCAAAGGTTTCCTTTTTATAACCGCCAACAACAATGAAGTGCCTTTGCCTGAACCGCAAACCCCCGACTTCTTCGGCTATAAGGCGGCTTATGAGATTTTTACCGATGTTAACTGGCGAAGGGCAAACAGCATTATGTTTTCCCCTACCTCCGAATACTATAATGTAGATTACTACGTTGACGGCGCACAGTTAAAACAGCCGACCATACCCAGAGACCAGATGGAATTTTTCATTCGCTTTCTAAAGAACCTTTCCGACCTCGATGTCAACGAAAAGCGAAAACCGCAAAAAGGAAAGTTCAAAATCCGCCAGGATAAGGAGAGTACCGAGTGGGAAGTGGCCACTGCCGGCTCAACCGCCGGAGAACAAATCAGACTCAAACAAATAATGCAGCAGAAAATAGCAAGATTAACCGATATCGGCTTGATGCCCCGGCAGTACGAACAGCTAAATAAAATGCGCAAGCTAAAACAAGGTCTGTTTATCGTAACCGGGCCTAAAAAGACCGGCGTAACAACCACATTTTATGCACTACTGCAAAACCACGATGCCTTCCTTAACAGTATAGGCACGCTTGAAAGACGCCTTTCCGCCGAGCTGCCGAATATAACTCAAAACGTCTTCACCCTCAGTGACACCGGCACAACTACTTACGCCAAAAAGCTGCAGGCAATAGTAAGAATGGGGCTGGACATCGTCGGCATTGCCGACTGCGATGACGCCGAAACAGCCCAGGTCGCCTGTGCAGCCGCTAAAGATGGGAAAATCGTATATGTTACACTCAAAGCAGATAATGTTTTAAGAGCGCTCGGCAAATGGATGAAATTGGTCGGCGACAGAAATCTCGCCACAGAGAACCTCCTCGGCATAAGCAACCAACGACTCGTCAGAAAACTTTGCGACGAATGCAAGCAGCCCTATGGGCCGAACAGAGAGCTCCTCAGAAAGTTCAACATCCCCGCTGAAAAAGCAAAAGCATTTTACCGCCCCGGCAAACTACAGTATCCGAAACGCGGAAAACCCATAACCTGCGAAGAATGCCAGGGCACAGGTTTCCTCGGCAGAACGGGCGTATTCGAAACTATCACAATAGATGATGAGTTAAGAAACGCCATAAAACAAGCAAAGTCGCTGTCGGAAATCGGTACACAATTTAGACATGCTAAAATGCTGTATCTCCAGGAGCAGGCTCTGAGAAGAGTCATTGGCGGAACAACATCAATAAACGAAATAGTCAGGATACTTGCAGCATCCAGAAAGCAAAAAACGAAAAAACCGAAACAAAAATAGTCGTTAGTGAATAGTATTTAGTCGTTAGTCACTGACGGCTAAACACCGGAGACATTGTAATGGCCGGCTTGGTTGTAGTATTAATTATTTTAGGCTGTGTTGCTTACCAGTATCTAAAAGGTACACTCGTTAAAGCATTTGCTATGATAATAATTACCATTTGTGCAAGCGTGGTTGCATTCGGCTACTTCGAGCTCCTGGCAAATGTCTTTGTCAGTCGCAGTGATAACAGCCGTTTCCTCTCTATCGTACCCTGGGCACAGTCGATTTCTTTTGTGCTGCTGTTCGTTCTAACTTTTGGCATCCTGCAGACAATCGCTGCGCTGCTAACCCGCCAGCCGGTTGATTTGGGACTTTACGCCGAGCGTATCGGACGCGTCGTCTGCGGAATTTTCTTAGGCCTTATCCTGTCCGGCCTGCTGCTTACTGCACTTGCAATGTCACCTTTACCAAACAAGTACCCTTACCAGCGTTTCGACCAGAAAAACCCGGATGTCGAAAATCCCGACAAAGTCTTGCTCAACGCCGACGGCTTTGCAACAGGATGGTTCAGTATCATAAGCAGCGGCAGCTTCAGCGGCAAAAAAAGCTTTGCTGTCCTCCACCCCAGCTTTATCGACCAGCTCTTCCTGAATCGACACAACGTCGCTGACGACGTTTCAATTGTCACCAGCTCTCAAGCAATAGAAATGCCGCGAAAAAGAGAAATGGCCGCTTGTTGGTTAGCCGACGAAGATATAGAAGACTCAGACGGCAGCCCTCTGCAAAAAAGTCGGCACAACCTCACAATCGTGCGCGTGGGAATAAAGAGAAGCGCAGTAAAAACAGATGCACGAGTAGACGGCGGAACATTTACACTTTCACAGTTACGAGTAGTCTGCAAACAGCAAACCTCCACCGAAAACCCGCTCGCCGGAAAAGGAAAAAACGTTTACCCCATCGGATACTTAACGACAACGGGGCAAATACAAAAGAAACGTTTGACCGACCAGATAAAACTAAAACGCGATGACTTCGACGACAGGGTAAAATGGATTGACTTCGCTTTTTATGTGCCGGATAATTTTCGGCCCGTACTAATCGAGTTCAAGCAAAACAGCATTGCTGAACTGCCGCCCCCCGTAGGCTCTGATCAGGCACCGCCGCCAATACCTTTCGAATAGCTATAAGAACGTGAAAAAGATGTTGAAAAACCTTAGCCCCCCTCTCACGCAGATTTGCAGCGCTAAAGTCCCCTGCCGATAACAGCAAACCTTCAGGAGCAAACAGCCAATGCTTCCAGATCCAGCTCCATCAGATGCTCAAGATAAGTGTTCAAATCTTCTTCAGAAAAACGGGCGAGAAACTCCGGCTTGGCACCTCTGTTGATTTCACAAATGCAGTCTATCAACTCCCTTTTACTCATATCCACACATCCTTGAAAACACAAAAGCGAAAAACGTAAAACTCATTTTGTTTTAAGTTTTACGCTATGATTTTGCATTTTTCACTTTGGTTTTACACTTTTCATTTTAACTTTTTAATTTCTCTCGACTTACCGCATATCGACAGGCCGAATATTTTTTCTTTAGCCAACCGGGCACCGCCCTGAGTAACGCCCTATAACACAAGCCACTATATAACAATCGGCTCTTGTCTTTGAGTACAATATATAGCTCGACCGAACAGACTCTTTTCGCACCTTTCTTCAATGTCCAATAAAATCCCCCTCGCCAACAGCGCACACAAACCCAAAAAAAATTACGAATTTTCTGTCTTTTTATTTTTGCGACCAGCGCAGCACTGAA
>CAZWKM010000278.1:0-3375 GCA_964634165.1 uncultured Pirellulales bacterium
CATATCGAGGATATGCCTATCCTCGATGAGCTGAAGATTTCATACCTTAACTATGCGATGAGCGTGATTGTTTCGCGTGCCCTGCCGGACGTCCGCGATGGGCTGAAACCGTCGCAGAGGCGGATACTGGTTGCGATGAACGATTTGAATCTCAGCCCACGAAGCAGACACCGCAAGTGTGCCAAAATCGTCGGCGATACCAGCGGCAACTACCATCCGCACGGCGACCAGGCAACGTATGGAACGCTGGTGCGTCTGGGCCAGGATTGGAACATGCGTTATCCGCTGATTGACCCGCAGGGTAACTTCGGCAGTATCGATGCCGACCCCCCCGCCGCGATGAGATATACCGAGGCGAGAATGGCCGCACCGGCTATGGAGATTCTCGAAGATATTAACCACGACACTGTCGATTTTGTGCCGAACTATGACGAGACCCGCACCGAGCCGACGGTTTTGCCCTCAAAGTTTCCAAATCTTCTGGTCAACGGCTCGACGGGAATTGCCGTGGGTATGGCGACCAACATTCCGCCTCACAATATTGCCGAGGTCTGTGGCGCCCTGCTGCTGATGATTGAAGACCCGCGGTGCGGGTTCAAGGATATTATCAAGCGGCTGCCCGGGCCGGACTTCCCAACGGGCGGAATCATTTGCGGCAAAAAAGGGATTATGGATGCTTACACCACCGGCAGGGGACATCTGACAGTCCGAGGAAAAATAGATGTCGAAACAACCAAACGGGGCAAAACAAGAATTGTAATAACCGAAATACCCTATATGGTTGTCAAGACCACGATTGTCTCCAAAATTGCGGATTGTGTCCATAATGGCCAGGTTGCCGAAATCGCCGACATTCGGGACGAATCGGACCGACACGGCTTGCGAATTGTCGTGGACCTAAAAAGAGACGCTGACAGCGAAATCGTATTGAACAAGCTGTACCGTTACACCCCCCTGCAGAGCACGTTTGCCATTGCCAATATTGCGCTGGTTAACAGGAGACCTGAAACTCTGAACATCAAGCAGATGCTTGACTGCTTCATTGAGCATCGCAAGACCGTCATCCGCCGGCGAACCAGGTTCCTGTTAAGAAGATGCAGAAACAGGGCCCATATCCTTGAGGGGCTTATCCTGGCGGTCAGTGACATCGACGAAATCATTGAGCTGATAAAAAAATCTCCCGATGCGCCAACAGCAAAGTTGAACCTGATGGAAAAACCGCTGCGCCTGGCAGAGTCAGCAACATTAAGGGAAATCCTGCCCAAAGCCTTTATCAGGAAGAAAAGTAAATCCGACCAATTCCTGACAGGCCCACAGGCCGATGCCATTTTAACAATGCAGCTGCAAAGACTGACGGGCCTGGAGATGAAAAAGCTCGCCCAGGAATACGCCGGCCTTACCGAGCAGATAGAGGGCTACGAGGTAATATTAGCCAAAGAGGAGGCGCTGCTGGATATCATTCGCGAAGATATTTATGAAATAAAGGAAAAGTACGGTGACAAAAGGCGGACAAAAATTACCGCCAGGATTGAGCAGTTCGACATCGAGGATTTAATAGCTGATGAGGACGTTATCGTTACGGTAAGTCACAGCGGATACGTAAAGCGAATGCCGCTGGATACATATCGCAAGCAGGCCAGGGGCGGCAAAGGCATTATCGGCTCAAATACCAAAGCAGGCGATTTCATAGAACATCTCTTCACCGCCTCCACGCACGATTACCTGCTTATATTTACCAATCGCGGCAAATGCTACTGGCTGAAGGTCTATGACGTCCCGAGCATGTCAAGGCAAAGCAAGGGCAGGAACATCGTGAACCTGCTGAAGCTGGGCGACCAAAAAATGGCATCCATAATCAACGTGCGCGACTTTGATGAGGATGCCGACGAACAGAGCGTACGTCAGCTTGTTATGGCTACAAAGAACGGACTCGTAAAAAAGACCAGACTCTCGGCCTACAGCAACCCCAGACCAAGCGGTGTCATTGCAATCAAGCTCGACCCTAATGATGATTTAATTGGCGTTGCATTGACAACAGGCCGGGACCATATTGTACTGGGCACGCGGGATGGTATGACGATACGCTTCGACGAAAAGCAAGCCCGCTCAATGGGCCGGGTCTCACGAGGCGTTAGAGGGATTAAACTGCGTCCCAAAGACACTGTGGTCGATATGGTGGTCGCCGAGGAAAAAGCGTCGCTGCTTACGGTCTGTGAAAAAGGGTACGGCAAACGAACGAGCCTCGAAAATTACCGGGCGCAGAACCGAGGCGGGGTGGGCCTGATAAACATAAAAACAACCGCCCGAAACGGCAAAGTAGTTGCGCTCAAGGCCATCCAGGGCAAGGACGACCTGATGATGATAACCGCCAACGGAATAATTATTCGCACCGGTCTGGAAAAAATCCGCTCGATAGGCAGAAACACACAGGGCGTTCGCTTAATCAAGCTCACAGCCGGTGACAAACTCGTCGCCGCCGAAAAGATAAGTCCCGAAGATGTAAACGCCGTTAGAAGTAAGTCAGCAAAAGAGACCGCCGCAGCGTCGGTACAGACTTCTAACGGGGTAAGCGCCTCAAAAGAAAAAACCGACACCAATCAAAAGCCGAAACCTAAGCCGAAACCGAAGCCGAAAGCTAAACCAAAACCTAAACCAAAAGCCAGGCCGAAATCCGGTTCAAAACCTAAGCGTAAAAAAAAGAAAGGAAGATAAGCAAGTACAAAGGCCGGGTGAAACGCTGCGGTCAGAACGACGATGGGGTGGGAACGGCTGGGGTGATATACTCGTGGTGCATCACCGAGGCAGCAGACAACGGCTTACACGAATGGGGGTCCTGAAGCGCTTTGTCTGCGGTAGAGATGTTTGCATTGCTCTTTAGTTTTAGTAATGCTTTGAAGATGTCAAATGTCGTTACTAAGCCCTGCACTTTGCCCCGCTGATTCATCACGGGCAGGCATCGCACGCTAAACCGGCGCATTTTTTGCATTATGGCCGGAAGCGGCATCTCGGGGTTTATAGTGAGAACCGGCCTGGTCATTACCCATTTAATCTTGATTTGAAGTGTAGCGTCATCCGACGGTCGGCGCCATCTCGCAAATACAGGTCGCAGATAAGGGCTGATTGCTCCCGCCAGGTCGTACCTTGATACAATACCTTCCGGCACTCCATTCCGGCCTACCATCATATAGCCGGCATCGTGCTGCTGCATCTTTGTCAGAGCCTGCTGTACGCTATCATCCGAACTACCCCAGACAACGTCTTTTTGCATAATATCTTTTGCGCATATCGCTTGGAGCAACGATGGATGATAAACGATTGACGATGGACGGTTATCATCACTCGTCCCTCGTGCCTCGTACTTCGACTCAGCCCTGG